>NZ_JBSGJZ010000061.1:0-44252 GCF_053605825.1 Saccharopolyspora sp. NPDC003752
GTCCCATTCCGAACCCGGTAGCTAAGCTCCCCAGCGCTGATGGTACTGCACTCGACAGGGTGTGGGAGAGTAAGACACCGCCGACACTTTATGTGAAAGGGGCCGACCGGACCCGTCCTTGGGGACGGATCTCCGGTCGGCCCCTTCTTTTTGTCCGGGAGCCGTTGCTGCGCTGTTCGGGCGCCGCACGGTTCACACGAGTTGCCCCCGCTCACATCAGGGGTGCCACCCGCCGAGACCCGCCATCAGGTGGGACTACCCTGGTGGGAACTTCAGTATTTTCTGCTTCAGGAGGTTCGGTGTCCGGTTCCGACGACAGGAGCGGCGGTCCTCGCCGCGGGGCCGGTGCCGGCCGAGGCGGCCAGGGCGGCCGCGGAAACTTCGATCGGCGCGGTTCCCAGGGCGGTCCCCGCCGGGACCGCGACGGTGGCGGTCCGCGCCGCTTCGGCGACCGCGACAACCGCGGTTACCGCAATGATCGCGACGACCGGAACCGGGACGACCGGGGCGGCCGCGACAACTTCGGCGGTGGCCGCGATCGTGACCGGCCCCGCGGTCAGGGCGGGCGCCCCGGCGGCCACCGCGACGATCGCGGCGGGTTCCGCCGTGACTCCGACAACCGCGACAACCGCTTCCGCCGCGACGACCGTCGCGATGACCGGGGTGGATTCCGGCGCGATGACCGTGGCGAAGACCGGCCGCGCCGCTTCAACGACCAGAACGGCCGAGACCGCGGCTTCGACCGCCGTGATGACCGGCCGCGTCGTGACGACCGCGGTGGTTTCCGTCGTGACGACCGTCGCGATGACCGGGGCGGTTTCCGGCGCGACGATCGCGGCCGTGATGACCGTGGTGGTTTCCGTCGTGACGACCGCGGCGGTTTCCGGCGGGATGACCGCCCTCGCCGCGATGACTTCCGCCGTGATGACCGCGGCCGCGACGACCGGCGGGACTTCCGCCGCGACGACCGTCGTGATGACCGTGGACAGGATGACCGCGGCCGCCGTGACTTCCGGCGCGACGACCGCCCGCGCCGGGACGATTTCCGGCGCGACGATCGCGGCCGTGATGACCGCGGCGGTTTCCGTCGTGACGACCGCCGTGACGACCGGCCGCGTCGTGACGACCGTGGTGGTTTCCGGCGTGACGACCGCCGTGACGATCGCGGCGGTTTCCGGCGGGACGACCGGCCCGGCAAGCCCCGCTTTGACGACCGGCCGCGCCGCGATGACCGCTCGCGCGATGACCGGCCCCGCGATGACCGCCCGCGCCGTGACGATCGCTCGCGTGATGACCGGCCCCGTGACGACCGCCCGCGCCGTGACGATCGCCCGCGTGACGACCGGCCCCGTCGTGACGACCGGGGCGGTTTCCGGCGGGACGACCGTCCTCGCCGGGATGACTTCCGCCGCGACGACCGGCCGCGCCGCGACGACCGTCCGCGCGATGACCGTCCGCGCGATGACCGCGGCGGACGGCCTGACCGGGACCACCGGGGCGGCGACCGCCGGGGCGGACCGCGCGACGGTGGACGTCGGGACCGGGGTGGTTACCGGCACGACTCGCCGCGGGCCGAGTCCCGCGACGAGGCTGCCGTCGAGTCGGCGCCGAGGCCGCAGGAGCCCCAGCTGCCCGAGGGCCTGGCGCCCGGTGATCTTGACGTCGAGATCCGCCGCGAGCTGCTGACGCTGCCCAAGGGCCTGGCGGACAACGTCGCGCTGCACCTGATCGCGGCCGGCCAGCTGATCGACTCGGAGCCGGAGCGCGCCCTGGAGCACGCGCGGTATGCGCGTCAGCGGGCACCGCGCATTCCTTCAGTGCGCGAGGGCAACGGCCTCGCCGCCTACCTGACGGGCGAGTGGAACGAGGCGCTTTCGGAGCTGCGCGCCGCCCGGCGGATGGCCGGCGGTCCCGGGCACCTGGCGATCATGGCCGACTGCGAGCGCGCGATGGGGCGCCCGGAGCGCGCTGTGGAGCTCAGCCGCAGCGAGGAGGCCACCCAGCTCGACCAGGAGGACTCGGTCGAGCTGCGCATCGTCGCCGCGGGTGCGCGCCGGGACCTCGGTGAGATCGAAGCGTCGGTGGTGAGCCTGCAGATCGCGGAGCTGGACCCGAAGCGCCAGGAGCCGTGGAGCGCGCGCCTGTTCTACGCCTACGCCGACAACCTGGCGGCGGCCGGACGGGAGCGGGAAGCCTTCACCTGGTTCGTGCACGCGGCCAACGCCGACGACGAGGAAGAGACCGACGCCCCCGACCGCCTCGAGGAGCTCGCCGAGAAGCTGGGCGGCCCGGATGTGGTCGAGGAGCTCGTCACCGAGGCAGAGGCAGCCGAGATCGGCGACGACGATGACCTCGACGACGACGCTGCCGAGGTCGACGACGACTTCGACGAACTCGACGAGAAGCTCGAAGAAGACGAAGAGGCCGATTCCGAAGCGGCCGTCGAGGACAAGGCCGCCGACGACGAAGCGGCGGATGACAAGACGGCGGGTGACAAGGCGACCGAGCAGGACGCCGATGCCGACAACGCAGGAGGGGGCGCGCGAGCGCAGTGAGCGGCACGCTTCTCGACGGCCATGATGTCGTGCTGTTCGACCTCGACGGCACGGTGTTCCGCGGCGGTGAACTCGTCCCGGGTGCGCTGGAGGCGATCCAGGAAGTGCACCGCCGCGGCGTCCCGGTCCGCTACGTGACCAACAACGCGTCCAAGCCGGACCAGGCCGTGGCCGACCACCTCGTCGGCCTCGGCCTGGACGCGGACCGGACCGAGGTGAGCACCAGCGCCCAGGCCGGTGCCGCGATGCTGGCCGAGAAGCTGCCGCCGGGGTCGAAGGTGCTGGTCGTCGGTTCGCCCGCGCTGGTGTCCGAAGTGGACAAGGCTGGGCTGGTGCCGGTCCGCGAGTTCGCCGACGAGCCGGTCGCGGTCGTGCAGGGGCTGTACACCGAGATCGGGTACCGCGACCTCACCGAGGCGTGCCTGGCGATCCGCGCCGGCGCGCTGTGGGTCTCCTGCAACGGCGACCGCACGCTGCCGACCGAGCGCGGCCTGGCGCCCGGGAACGGTGCGCTCGTCGCGCTCGTGCAGGCGGCCACGGATCAGGAGCCGCTGGTGGCGGGCAAGCCCGAGCGGCCGCTGCTGGACCGCGCCGTCGCTTCCGCCGGGGCCGAGGTGCCGTTGATGGTCGGCGACCGGCTCGACACCGACATCGCGGGCGCGGTCAACGCCGCGATGCCGGTGCTGATGGTGCTGACCGGCGTCAGCACGGCGCGGGACCTGCTGGAAGCCACCGCCGACATGCGGCCCGGCTACGTCGGCGCGGATCTGCGCGCCCTGAACCAGCCGGCCGACGAGGTCGCGATCGGCGCGCAGCCCGGGTGGCAGGTCAGCGTCGGCAGCGACTCGCTGGAATTGGCCGCGCAGGCCGGGGAACAGCCGGGCGATGCGATTTCGGCGCTCCGCGCGCTCTGCGCCGCGTGGTGGGCGGCGTCGTCGGGTCCGGTCGCCGTGCGCGGAGCCGACGAGCGCGCGCAGCATGCGTTGAGGGAACTGGGTTTGGCCTGACCGGCGCATGTCGCGGCGGCGTCGTCGGGGCGTTCCGCTAGCGTGGACGCGTCGCCGCTACAGCCATCGCGGCGTGATCGATGGGAGCAGGAGCGGATGACCTCTCCGTGGCAGCAGCCGCCGAACCCCGCGATGCTGGCGCGCCCGGCCGACGACGGTCAGCCGGCGGTCGACGCCATCGCGGCGGCGGTGGCCCGTCTCGACGAGGTGCGGGAACTGCCGGTCGCCGAGCACGTCGAACGGTTCGAGGCGGTGCACGCCGCGCTCACCGATGCGCTGTCGAAGGCGGACAACCTCCTCTCCGGAACGAGTGCACACAGGAGCTGACGGTAGTGCCACGCAAGGCGCGGTTGGATGCCGAACTGGTTCGTCGCGGGCTTGCCCGGTCCCGTGAACACGCCGCGGAACTGGTCACCGCCGGGCGGGTGAGCGTGCGCGGCATGGTGGCCCACAAGGCCGCGACCGCGGTCGAGATCGATGCCCCGGTGGTGGTCGCCGAGGACGTCGACGACCCGGGCTGGGCGTCACGCGGTGCGTACAAGCTGGTGGGGGCGCTGGAGGCGTTCGAGCCGGCCGGGCTGACCGTCGCGGGCCGCCGCTGCCTGGACGCCGGCGCGTCCACCGGCGGGTTCACCGATGTGCTGCTGCGCCGCGAAGCGCGCGAAGTGGTGGCCGTCGACGTCGGTTACGGGCAGCTGGTCTGGAAGCTGCAGACCGATGAGCGGGTGCGGATCCACGACCGGACGAACGTGCGGTCGCTGACCCCGGAGGACATCGGCGGCCAGGTGGACCTGGTGGTGGCCGACCTGTCGTTCATCTCGCTGAAGCTGGTGCTGCCCGCGCTGGCCGCCTGCGCCACGCCGGAAGCCGATCTGGTGCCGATGATCAAACCGCAGTTCGAGGTGGGCAAGCAACGGCTAGGCTCGGGTGGCGTGGTACGCGATCCCGAGCTGCGGGCGGAAGCGGTCCTCGAGGTCGTGCGGTTCGCCGCCGATCTGGGCCTCGGCCTGCGCGGTGTCGTGGCAAGCCCGTTGCCCGGTCCGTCGGGCAACGTCGAGTACTTCGCCTGGCTGCGGCCCGGCGCGAGCACCGATGCGGATGCGGCGGAGGCGCTCGTGTTGGACGCGGTCCGGCAGGGACCCCAGACTTCAGGCAAGAGCTCGCACCGTTGACTGATTGTTTCTAGAGTGGTTTGCGTGGCGGTGCGGGTGGCGGAACCTCAGGAGCCTTCTCGCTGTGGGATCCCCGACATCATGAATGACCAATTCACCACGTCGGGGCTGTCCTCGCGAGAAGACCCCTGAGAACCCGCGGCGGTGCAAGCTGAGTCCCACACCGCAAGCGGCTCCCGCCGCTTAGAAAAGCTTTAAGGAGTGGAGTTGACCCGAGAGGTGCTGCTGGTGGTGCACACCGGCAGGCAGCACAACATGCGCACCGCGGAGAAGGTCGCCGGTCAGCTCATCGACGCGGGCCTGTGCGTGCGGGTGCTCGCGGAGGAAGCCCCGGAGCTCAGCTCCGACTGCTACCTCCGGGTGGTCGAGCCCGGCCCGGAGGCGGCCGCGGGCACGGAACTCGTCCTGGTGCTGGGCGGTGACGGGACGCTCCTGCGTGCCGCGGAGATCGCGCGGCTGGCCGACGTGCCGGTCTTCGGGGTGAACCTCGGCCGGGTCGGGTTCCTGGCCGGGGCCGATTCCGACGCGCTCGACGAGGCGGTGGCCGCCGTCGTCGAGTCCCGCTACTACGTCGAGGAGCGGATGACCATCGAGGTCACCGCGAAGCTCGACGGCGAGGTCCTGGCCCGCACCTGGGCGCTGAACGAGGCGAGCGTCGAGAAGAGCAGCCGGGAGCGGATCCTGGACCTGGTCGTGGAGGTCGACGGCCACCCGGTGTCGGCGTTCGGCTGCGACGGCGTGCTGTGCTCCACCCCGACCGGTTCCACGGCGTACGCGTTCTCCGCGGGCGGCCCGGTGGTGTGGCCGGAGGTGCAGGCGCTGTTGGTCGTGCCGAGCAACGCGCACGCGCTCTTCGCCCGCCCGCTGGTGGTGTCGCAGAAGTCGTTGGTGGCGCTGGAGATCGACCAGCACGGCCACCACGCGGTGCTGTTCTGCGACGGGCAGCGGCAGTTCGACCTGCCGCCGGGCGCGCGGGTCGAGGTGGTCGCCGGGAGCACGCCGCTGCGCCTTGTGCGGCTGCACGACACGGCCTTCACCGATCGCCTGGTGCGCAAGTTCGAGCTCCCGGTCCAGGGCTGGCGCGGTCCGGCCACCGCCCGCTGATCCGCGGCGGCACCGCCTGCGCAGCGGCGCACAGCCACAGTTTCAATTCATGCGCTGATCACCCCAGCGGGGCACCACTGCTCGGGGGATGCCGATAGGGTGCTTGATGTGTTGGCGGAGATGCGCATCCAGGGACTGGGCGTCATCGACGACGCCACGCTCGCACTGCATGCCGGCCTGACCGTGGTCACCGGTGAGACCGGCGCCGGTAAGACGATGGTGGTCACCGGGCTGCACCTGCTCGGTGGTGGTCGGGCCGATGCCTCGCGGGTCCGGTCCGGTGCGCAGCGTGCCGTCGTGGAGGGCCGGTTCCAGACGACGATCGACTCGCCGGCGGCCAAGGTCGCCGCCGATGCCGGGGCCGAACCCGACGACGACGGCAGCCTGATCGCGGTGCGGACCGTGACGGCCGACGGCCGGTCGCGAGCGCACCTCGGCGGTCGTTCGGTGCCCAACGCCGTGCTTTCCGAGCTGGCGGAGCAGGTGCTGGCCGTGCACGGCCAGAACGACCAGCTGCGGCTGCTGCGGTCCGGCGAGCAGCGCGCGGTGCTGGACCGGTTCGCCGGCGAGCCCGTGCTGCACGTGCTCGCCGACTACCAGCGGGTCCGCGCGGAGTGGGCCGAGGCGGTGCGGGAGCTGACCGAGCGCACCGAACGTTCGCGGGAGCTGGCCAGGGAAGCGGAGCTGCTGCGGCACGGGCTGGCCGAGATCGAGGCCGTCGCGCCGGAATCCGGCGAGGACGTCGCGCTGGTCGACGAGGCGCGGCGGCTCGCGGACGTCGACCAGCTCCGGGAGATCGCGACGGCGGCGCATCTGGCGCTCACCGGCGCGGTCGACGGCGACCCGGATGCGCCGGGCGCGATCGGCCTGGTCGGCGAGGCGCGGCGGCGTCTCGGCGGCGCCGAGGACCCGGCGCTGCGGGAGCTGGAGCCGCGGGTGGCCGAGGCCGTCGCGGTGCTGGCCGACGTGGGCGGCGAGCTCGGCGGCTACCTGGACCGGCTGGACGCCGACCCGGCCCGGCTGGAGCAGGTGCTGGCCCGGCAGGCCGAGCTGAAGCAGCTGATCAAGAAGTACGCCGCGGACGTCGACGGCGTGCTGGCGTGGGCCGACGAAGCGCGCAGCCGGCTGTCCGGGATGGACACCTCCGAGGAGGCGCTGGCGGCGCTGGCCGCGCGGCGCGACGAGCTCGCGGTGGAGCTCGCCGAGCACGCGGTCGCGGTGTCGGAGGCGCGGAAGGAAGCCGCGGTGGGGCTCTCCGCGGCGGTTTCCGAGGAACTCGACGGGCTGGCGATGCCGCAGGCGCGGCTGGAGGTCGTCGTCGAGCCGAAGGAAGCCGATCCCGGCGACCCGAACGCGCTGCCCGTGCAGGGCCGAACCCTGCACGCCGGCCCGGACGGGGTCGACGAGGTCGAGCTGCAGCTGATCGCGCACTCCGGTGCGCCCGCGCTGCCGATCCACAAGGGCGCCTCGGGCGGTGAGCTGTCCCGGGTGATGCTGGCGCTGGAGGTCGTGCTCGCCGACGCGGACACGGTGCCGACGCTGGTCTTCGACGAGGTCGACGCCGGTGTCGGCGGACGGGCCGCGGTGGAGATCGGGCGGCGGCTGGCCCGCCTGGCCCGGACGCACCAGGTCGTGGTCGTCACCCACCTGCCGCAGGTCGCCGCCTACGCCGACCGCCACCTGGTGGTGGACAAGGGAGCCGCGGACGGCGGGCTGACCCGCAGCGACGTGCGGGTCGTCGCCGACGAGCGGCGGGTCGTCGAGCTGGCGCGGATGCTGGCCGGGATGGATTCCACGGAGACCGGCCGCGCCCACGCGGAGGAGCTCCTGGACACCGCGACGGCCTACAAGCTGGCGCAGGCCCGCTTCCGGCGGCGCGGCAAGGCGGCTCCCAAGAAGCGGGAGCGCAGCGGCAGGTAGGCCATTCGGCCCAACGGCATCGGCGTGGCGTACCAACAACAGGTGATCGATTTGTCACCATCGGTGCATGAAACTCAGCGGTCTGCTTGCCCGTCAGCAGGAAAGCCTGCCCGGTGTGGTCGGGATCGCCAGGGTGGAGCGGCGCCCGGGTGATGTGCTGCGCCGGGTCCGGTCCGGCGACATCGCGGTGATCGACCACGCGGACCTGGACCGGCGCACGGCCGAAGCGCTGGTCTCGGTCGGGGTGATCGGGGTGGTCAACGCCGCCCCGTCGATCTCCGGGCGCTACCCGAACCTCGGGCCGGAGGTGCTGCTGTCGGCAGGCATCGCGCTGGTCGACGGGGTCGGCCCCGAGGTCGCGCACGGGATCAAGGACGGCGCGAAGATCCGGCTGCACGAGGGCGGCGTGTTCGTCGGGGAGCGGGAGGTCGGGCGCGGGACATCGCAGGACGCCAACTCCGTCGCCGACCTGCTCATCGAGGCGAAGGCCGGGATGTCGACGCAGCTGGAGGCGTTCTCGGCGAACACCATCGAGTTCCTGCGCAAGGAGCGGACGCTGATCCTCGACGGCATCGGCGTGCCCGAGCTCGGCATCTCGATGGAGGGGCGCCAGGTGCTCGTGGTGGCGCCGGGCTACGGCCACGCCGACGACCTGCAGCGGCTGAAGAAGTACGTCCGCGAGTACCGGCCGGTGCTGATCGGGGTGGAGGGCGGCGCCGAGACGCTGCGCAAGGCCGGGTACAAGCCGGACGTCATCGTCGGCGACCCGGACGCCATCGCCACCGCCACCCTCAAGTGCGGCGCGGAGCTCGTGATCCCGGCGCACCTCGACGGGCACGCGCCCGGCCTGGAGCGCATACAGGACCTCGGGATCGGCGCGGTGACGTTCCCGGCGTCCGGGAACCCGGAGGACCTGGCGCTGCTGCTCGCCGACGCGCACAAGGCGAGCCTGGTGATCACGGTCGGGTTCCACGCGACGCTGGGCGAATTCCTCGACCGCGGGCGTTCCGGCTCGAACCCGTCGACGTTCCTCACCCGGCTCCGGTTGGGCAGCAAGGTCATCGACGGGGCCGCGGTGGCGACGCTGCAGCGCAGCCGGACGCCGGTCGGCGCGATCGTGCTGCTGGTCCTCGCGGTGCTGCTGGTGGCCGCCGTGGCGCTGGTGGTCTCCGGGCTGGGCACCGCGTTCGTGGGGCTGGTCGCCGACACCGCCGAGTCCGTCTTCGCTTATCTCAAGGGGCTTTTCTCGTGATCTCGTTGCGATACCACATCGTGTCGATCGCCGCGGTGTTCCTGGCGCTGGCCGTGGGCGTCCTCGTCGGCTCCACGTCCCTCAGCGGGCGGCTGCTGGCGGGCGTCGGCGCCGAGCAGCGGTCCCTGCAGGCGCAGGTCGACGACCTCAACGCCGAGCGGACGACGCTCAAGGCGCAGGTCGCGGCCGCGGACACGTTCGGCTCCGCGGTCGGGCCGATGGCCGTGCAGGGCCAGCTGGCGCAGCGCAGCGTCGTGCTGATCACCTCCGACGACGTCGACGACCAGCAGCGCGACGCGGTCGGGCAGCTGCTGCGCGCGGCGGGTGCGGACGTCACCGGCGAGGTGCGGCTGGGCGAGTCGTTCGCCGACCCGGGGCGGGCGGACCAGTTGCGGCGCGTGGTCACCGAGCTGCTGCCCGCCGGGGTGCAGCTGCCCACGGCGGCGGACCCCGGCACCATGGCCGGCGGCCTGATCGGGCCGCTTGCGCTGCTGAACCCGCAGAGCGGGCAGCCGCAGACCGGCGACCAGGAGCGGGCGGCGGCGTTCGCGGGCCTGGCCGACGGCGGCTTCGCGACCGCCTCGCCGGGCCTGCGGCCCGCGCAGCTCGCCGTGGTGCTCACCGGCGGCCGGATCGAGAGCGACCGAGCGGGCGACAAGGCCGCGACGCTGGCCCGCTTCGCGGCGCAGCTCGACCGCGCGGGTCAAGGCGCGGTGCTCGCCGGTGGCGCGGGCTCGGCGGACGGCACGGGGCCGGTCGGCGTCGTGCGCGCGGATCCGGCGCTGGCGTCGTCGTTGTCCACGGTGGACAACCTGGACAGCGCCTCGGGGCGGGTGGCGATCGTGCTGGCGTTGCGGGAGCAGGCCGAGCGGCAGGCCGGGCACTACGGCGTCGCGAGCAGCGCGCAGGGTCCGGTGCCGGAGACCCGCGGCTAGTGTTGATGCTCACCGCGGCGGCCCACCGCGGCGGATGCGGGCGGTGACCGGCGGGTAGGCCGCCGGATGGCGGTTGACCTGGCCGGTCGCCCCGACGCCGTGCGGCGGGTCTCGGTGCACGGCCCCGGTGGCCGTGCGTTAGGCTGGAATTCCGTGGGAGCGACGGATCCAGCCGTCCTGCCAGCGCAGAAATCCAGCCAGGCGACGGCTTGACCACGGGGAGCTTTTGTTGGTGCCGCAAGCACGCACGATCAAGCACGTTTTCGTCACGGGGGGCGTGGCCTCCTCGTTGGGTAAGGGGCTCACGGCATCCAGCCTGGGCGAACTGCTGACCTCCCGCGGCCTGCGGGTGACCATGCAGAAGCTCGACCCGTACCTGAACGTCGATCCGGGAACGATGAACCCGTTCCAGCACGGTGAGGTGTTCGTGACCGAGGACGGCGCCGAGACCGACCTCGACATCGGGCACTACGAGCGGTTCCTGGACCGCGACCTGACCCGCAACGCCAACGTGACGACCGGCCAGGTGTACTCGGCGGTCATCGCCAAGGAGCGCCGCGGCGAGTACCTGGGCGACACGGTGCAGGTGATCCCGCACATCACCGACCAGATCAAGGCCCGGATCCGGGCGATGGCCGAGCCGGACGAGGACGGCCGCACGCCGGACGTGGTGATCACCGAGGTCGGCGGCACGGTCGGCGACATCGAGTCGCTGCCGTTCCTGGAGGCCTGCCGGCAGGTCCGGCACGACGTCGGCCGGGACAACTGCTTCTTCCTGCACGTGTCGCTGGTGCCGTTCCTGGCGCCCTCGGGCGAGCTGAAGACCAAGCCGACGCAGCACTCGGTGGCGGCGCTGCGCAACATCGGCATCCAGCCCGACGCGCTGGTGTGCCGGGCGGACCGGGACCTGCCGGAGGACCTCAAGCGCAAGATCGCGCTGATGTGCGACGTGGACTCGGACGGCGTGGTGGCCTGCCCGGACGCGCCGTCGATCTACGACATCCCGCGGGTGCTGCACGGCGAGGGCCTGGACGCCTACCTGGTGCGGCGGCTCGGGCTGCCGTTCCGCGACGTCGACTGGTCGGTGTGGGGCGACCTGCTGGACCGGGTGCACAACCCGTCGGAGCGGGTGCGGATCGCGCTGGTCGGCAAGTACGTCGACCTGCCCGACGCCTACCTGTCGGTCACCGAGGCGCTGCGCGCCGGTGGGTTCGCGCACCGGGCGAAGGTGGAGATCTCCTGGGTCGGCTCGGACACCTGCGAGACCGACGCGGGTGCGGCGCAGGCGCTGTCCGGGATGGACGGCGTGCTGATCCCGGGCGGCTTCGGCGTGCGCGGCATCGAGGGCAAGCTCGGCGCGATCCGCTACGCGCGGACCAACGGCATCCCGCTGCTGGGCCTGTGCCTGGGCCTGCAGTGCATGGTGATCGAGGCGGCGCGTTCGCTGGCCGGTCTGGAGCGGGCCAACTCCACGGAGTTCGAGGAGCCCGCCAAGCACCCGGTCATCAGCACGATGGCCGACCAGCACGACGTGATCTCCGGTGACCGGGACATGGGCGGCACCATGCGGCTCGGTTCGTACCCGGCGAAGCTGCAGGAGGGCTCGATCGTCGCCGAGGCGTACGGCTCCACCGAGGTCGCCGAGCGCCACCGGCACCGCTACGAGGTGAACAACTCCTACCGGGACCGGCTCGGCAAGGCGGGCGTGGTGTTCTCGGGCACCTCCCCGGACGACCGGCTGGTGGAGTTCGTCGAGCTGCCGCGCGAGGTGCACCCCTTCTTCGTGGGCACCCAGGCGCACCCGGAGCTCAAGAGCCGTCCCACCCGCCCGCACCCGCTGTTCGCGGCGTTCGTGAAGGCGGCCCTGGACTACCGCGCCGCGGAGCGGCTGCCCGTGGAGCTGGAGCCCGTCCAGGAGCCGGCGCCCAGTGCGTGATCTTCGTTCGCTCTAAAGTGGCGGCGTGGACACGACGGAGCAAGGTGTCGCGCGCACCGGAGGCGAGCACGAATTCACCACCCTGGCCAGCGAGGACGTGTACGTGGGGAAGATCCTCGCGTTGCGGGCCGACGAGGTCGGGATGCCCGGCGGCGGGCACGCGCGCCGCGAGGTCGTCGAGCACCTCGGGGCGGTCGCGGTGGTGGCGGTGGACGAGCACGACCAGGTCGTGCTGATCCACCAGTACCGGTATCCGCTCGGCCGGCGGCTCTGGGAGCTGCCGGCCGGGCTGCTGGACGTGGCGGGCGAGGAGCCGGTGCGCACGGCGCAGCGGGAGCTCGCCGAGGAGGCGGGGCTCGCGGCGCAGGACTGGTCGGTGCTGGTCGACGTCGCCACCTCGCCGGGCTTCACCGACGAGTGCATCCGGGTGTTCCTGGCCACCGGGCTGTCCGATGTGGATCGTCCGGCGGCGGTCGGGGACGAGGAAGCGGACCTGGTGATCCGGCGCTTCCCGCTGGCCGAGGCGGTGCGGATGGCGCTGGCCGGGGAGATCGTCAACGGTCCCGGCGTGGCCGGGCTGCTCGCCGCCCAGGCGGTCCGCGACGGCCGGGGGCAGCCGCGCCCGGTGGACGCCGAATGGCCGGACCGGCCCCAGCGCTTCGCCGCCCGGTGAGGGGTTTCGCGGAGCTGCCGCCGGACCTGCGCGGGGCGATCACCGGATACCTCGACCACCTCGCCGTCGAGCGCGGCACCGCCCGCAGCACCCTCGACTCCTACGCCAGGGATCTGCGCCGGTACGCCGAATTCCTGGTCGGGGAGGGGATTTCCGGGCTCGCCGAGGTGCGCTCGGAGCACCTGTCCGGATTCCTGGCCGAGCTGCGGGAAGGCACCGAGCAGCGGCCCGCGCTCGCGCCTTCGTCATCGGCGCGGGCCCTGGTCGCCGCCCGCGGGCTGCACCGGTTCGCACATGCCGAAGGGCAGCTGGCGGTCGACGTCGCGCGCGAGGTCGCGCCGCCGAGCCTGCCCAAGCGGCTGCCGAAGGCGCTGCCCATCGACGACGTCGGGAAGCTGCTCGACCACGCCGGCGGCGACGACGCCCGGGGCATGCGGGACCGGGCGCTGCTGGAGCTGCTGTACTCGACGGGGGCGCGGATCTCCGAAGCGGTCGGGCTGGACCTCGACGACATCGACGGCACCAACCGCACGGTCCTGCTGGACGGCAAGGGCGGCCGCCAGCGGCTGGTGCCCATCGGCCGGCCGGCGCTGGCGGCGCTGGACGCGTACCTGGTGCGCGCCCGGCCCGGCCTGGCGGCGCGCGGACGCGGAACCGCCGCGGTGTTCCTCAATTCGCGCGGAACCCGGCTGTCCCGGCAAAGCGCGTGGAACGCGTTGAAGATCGCCGCGCAGCGCGCCGGCATCGGCGGTTCGGTTTCGCCGCACGTGCTGCGGCACTCCTTCGCCACGCACCTCGTCGAGGGCGGCGCCGACGTCCGCGTGGTGCAGGAACTGCTGGGCCACGCCTCGGTCACGACGACGCAGGTCTACACCCTGGTCACGGTCAACACGCTGCGGGAGGTCTACGCGACGGCCCATCCGCGCGCACACGCTTCGGAGTGACTTGGTGACGCTGCGAATGCGGGCCGGCGGTGCAGGGGGTAGACGTTGATCACACGGAGATCACAGGGAACTTCCGATACGTCGGCGAGGCGCGTTGCCGCTGGTAACGAATGCCACTTAGGCTGCGTTTGATCGCCACCGGCACCAAAGGAGTCAGATCGCCATGTCGCTACCGCAGCCCGCCGCCGAAGGGCGGCCCCGGGGCGCGGTCGACCTGAGCATCGCCCCGGAGACGACGGGTCGCGCGGAAGACGTCGGCCTGGCGCCGAATCCGCGCGGTCTCGGTCCGACTGGCCGGCCACGTCGGCACATCCCGGAGCCGCCGCTGCTGGACCGGCACGGTCCGGCGTCGGTGCTCGCGATGTGCAACCAGAAGGGCGGCGTCGGGAAGACCACGTCGACGATCAACCTCGGCGCAGCGCTGGCGGAGTACGGGCGCCGGGTGCTGCTGGTGGATTTCGATCCGCAGGGCGCGCTCTCGGTCGGCCTCGGCGTCCAGCCGCACCAGCTCGACCAGACCATCTACAACGTGATCATGGAGCGCCCGGTCTCCGTCCAGGACGTGGTGCGGCAGACCAGCGTCGATGGCATGGACCTGCTGCCCAGCAACATCGACCTCTCGGCGGCCGAGGTGCAGCTGGTCGCCGAGGTGGGCCGGGAGCAGACCCTGCACCGGGTGCTGCAGCCGGCGCTGGGGGAGTACGACTACGTGCTGGTGGACTGCCAGCCGTCGCTGGGCCTGCTGACGGTGAACGCGTTGGCCGCGGCGGACGGCGTGATAATCCCGTTGGAGTGCGAGTTCTTCAGCCTGCGCGGCGTGGCGCTGCTGATCGACACCATCGAGAAGGTCCGGGAGCGGCTGAACCCGAAGCTGGAGATCAGCGGCATCCTGGCGACCATGTTCGACCCGCGCACGCTGCACTCCCGCGAGGTGATGGCGCGCGTCGTGGAGGCGTTCGGCGACATCGTCTTCGACGCCGTGATCAACCGGACGGTGCGGTTCCCGGAGACCACCGTGGCGGGCGAGCCGATCACCCGCTGGGCGCCCCGCTCGGCCGGTGCGCAGGCGTACCGGGAGCTGGCGCGCGAGGTGATCGCGCGATGACGCGGCGGGTCGCCCTGCCCGGCGCGGCCGAACTCTTCCGTACTACTGTTCCTCGGACGGATCAGGCGGAGCCGCCGGAGCCGGCGCCGGCGCAGCCCGCGGCTGGGCGGTCCGGTACGGGTCGGCGCAAGCACGATTCGAAGATCACCGTGTACGTGTCCGACGAGGAGTTGCTGGGCTTGGAGCAGGCGCGGCTGGCATTGCGGGCCGACCACGGCATCGCCGTGGACCGGGGCCGGGTGGTGCGGGAGGCGGTTGCGGTGGTGCTCGCCGACCTCGACCGCAACGGCGCGGACTCGGTGCTGGTCCGGCGCCTCCAGGAGCCCGGCGAGTGACAGACCCCGCGGTACCGGAGGAGCGGTCCAGCGAGGACTCCGGCGCGAGCGGCCGGTTCACGGTGCGGCTGGAGAACTTCGAAGGCCCCTTCGACCTGCTGCTGCAGCTGATCTCGCAGCACCAGCTGGACGTCACCGAGGTGGCGCTGCACAAGGTCACCGACGAGTTCATCGCCTACACCAAGGCGCTCGGCGAGCAGTGGGACCTGGACGAGACCACCGAATTCCTGGTGATCGCCGCGACCCTGCTGGACCTGAAGGCGGCGCGGCTGCTGCCCTCCGCGGAGGTGGAGGACGAGGCCGACCTGGCGCTGCTGGAGGCCCGCGACCTGCTCTTCGCCCGGCTGCTGCAGTACCGCGCCTACAAGCAGGTCGCCGCGTTGTTCGGCGAGCTGGAGGCCGGGGCGCTGCGGCGCTACCCGCGCTCGGTGTCGGTGGAGGAGCGGTTCGCGAACCTGCTGCCGGAGGTGCAGATCGGGGTCTCGCCGCAGCGGTTCGCCGAGGTCGCGGCCGCGGTGTTCCGGCCGAAGCCGCCGCCGACCGTTTCGCTGGACCACATCCACCAGCACGGCGTTTCGGTGCGCGAGCACGCGGCGCTGCTGAGGGTGCGGCTGGCGGAGAAGGGCAGCGCGACGTTCGGGGAGCTCGTGTCGGACTGCGGGCACACCGTCGAGGTGGTGGCCCGGTTCCTGGCCCTGCTGGAGCTCTACCGGGAGAAGGTCTTGCAGTTCGAGCAGGAGAGCCCGCTGGGCGAGCTGCTCGTGCGCTGGGTGGGCGGCAGCGTGGCGGAGGCGCAGGTCGAAGCCGATGCGCAGCGCGCCAGCCAGGAGGAAGAGGAGTACGGGTGACGGCAGCGAACGACGAGAGCCCCGAGACGCCCGCGGCGGAGGCAGAGGCGGTGGAGACGGCGGGCGTGCCGGACCTGTCCTCCGACATCGCGCTCGATGCCGCGTTGGAGGCGCTGCTGCTCGTGGTGGACGTGCCGGCGGGCGAGGAGCTGCTGGCCGACACGCTGGAGCAGCCGGTGGCCCGGATCCGGGTTGCGCTGCGGCGGCTTTCCGACGGTTACGCCGACGCCGAGCGGGGCATCGACCTGCGGCGCGTCGGGGACGGCTGGCGGTTCTACACGCGGGATGCGTACGCGCCGTACGTGGAGCGGTACCTGCTGGACGGGCAGCGCTCGAAGCTGACGCGTGCCGCGCTGGAGACGCTCGCGGTGATCTCCTACCGGCAGCCCGTGACGCGTTCGCGGGTCGCGGCAGTACGGGGTGTGAACGTCGATGGCGTTATCCGTACCCTGGTAGGGCGCGGCCTTATCGAGGAGGCCGGAACCGACCCGGAGACGGGCGGCATCCTGTACTGCACGACCGAGCTGTTCCTGGAGCGGCTGGGGCTGTCGTCGCTGAAGGATTTGCCACCGCTCGCCCCCTTGTTGCCCGAAGTGGATTCGATTGATGACGTCTGAGCACCGTTCCCCGTCCAGCAAAGCCGATTCCGAAGGCGTGCGGCTGCAGAAAGTGTTGTCCCAGGCCGGGGTGGCGTCGCGGCGCGCGGCCGAGGAGATGATCGTCGAGGGTCGGATCGAGGTCGACGGCGAGCTCGTCACCGAGCTGGGGCGGCGCGTCGATCCGGCGACCGCGGTGATCCACGTGGACGGCAACCGGGTCATGGTCAACGACGACCTGACGCACCTGCTGCTGAACAAGCCGACCGGCATCCTGTGCGCCATGTCGGACGACAAGGGGCGCCCGTGCATCGGTGACTACCTGCGGGAACGTCAGGGCAAGCTGTTCCACGTGGGCCGGCTGGACCAGGACACCGAGGGCCTGCTGCTGATCACCAACGACGGGGAGCTGGCGAACCGGCTGATGCACCCGAAGTACAAGGTGCGCAAGACCTACCTGGCCGAGGTGCTCGGGTCGGTCCCGAAGGACCTGGGGCAGCGGCTGCGCGACGGCGTGGAGCTGGAGGACGGCCCGGTGAAGGTGGACCGGTTCAAGCTGGTCGACACGAACCAGAACCGGTCCCTGGTGGAGGTCGTGCTGCACGAGGGCCGGAACCGGATCGTGCGGCGGCTGCTCAAGCACGTCGGCCTCCCGGTGCAGCGCCTGGTGCGGACGCGGATCGGCGACGTGCGGCTGACCAGCGAGCGCCCGGGCGCGATCCGGCCGCTGAACCGGCAGGAGATCGGCTCGCTGTACCGGGCCGTCGGCCTCTGACCGGAAGGGAGCCTTCGGCCGACCGCTCGGGACCGGCCGAAGGCTCTTCGCTCAGGCCTTCTTGGCCTGGCGGGGGAGGAAGAGCCGGGCCACCGGCTCGACGACCCGGGCCGCCACCGGGCCGAGGATCGCCATCAGCAGCACGTAGGCCGTGGCCAGCGCCGCGAGCTCGCCCGGCACCGCGCCGGAGGCGACCGCCAGGCCGGCGATGACGATGGAGAACTCGCCGCGGGCGACCAGCGCGGCGCCGGCCCGCAGGCGGCCCATCTTGCCCACGCCCTGCATCCGGGCGGCGAACCAGCCGGTGACCACCTTCGTCACCACGGTCGCCACCGCCAGCAGCAGTGCGATCGGCAGCACCGGCGGGATCTGGCTGGGGTCGGTGTTCAGGCCGAACACGACGAAGAACAGCGCGGCGAACAGGTCGCGGAGCGGCTCCAGCATCCGGGTCGCGTTCGCCGCCGTGGACCCGGAGATCGCGATGCCCAGCAGGAACGAGCCGACCGCCGCCGAGACCTGCAGCTCCGAAGCGATGCCCGCGACCAGCAGCGCCGAACCCAGCAGGCGCAGCAGGAAGACCTCCGGATCGGGGCTGTCGATCAGGGCCGAGACGTACTTGCCGAACTTCAGCGCGACGACCAGCACCAGGGTGATCACGACCAGCGAGACCCCGACCGCGGTGAGGCCGCCGAGGAAGCTGACGCCGGCCAGCACGGCGGTCAGGATCGGCAGGTAGACGGCCATCGCCAGGTCTTCGAAGACCAGGATCGACAGGATCACCGGCGTTTCCCGGTTGCCGAGCCGGCCCAGGTCGCCGAGCACCTTCGCGACGATGCCGGAGGAGGAGATGTAGGTGACACCGGCCATGGTGAGCACGCCGAGCGGGCCCCAGCCCAGCAGCAGCGCCACCAGCGCGCCGGGCACCGCGTTCAGCACGATGTCGACGATGCCGGCCAGCCAGGAACGGCGTAAGCCGGTGACGAGTTCACCCGCGGAGTACTCCAGGCCCAGCAGCAACAGCAGCAGCACCACGCCTATCTCGGATGCCAGGTGGGTGAACGGCTCGATGCCGTGCAGCGGGACGAGGCCGCCTGTGCCGAAGGCCAGCCCACCCAGCAGGTAGAGCGGGATCGGTGACACCCCGATTTTCCATGCGAGTCTCCCGAGGATGCCCAGACCGAAGAAAACCGCACCCAGCTCTATTAGGGAGATCGCCGTGTCGTGCACCGTGTTTCCTCTCGCGTGTTCCCTGCGTATGGAGTTGTTAGGAGATCGGCACGCGTGGGACCGCCGTTGGTGACGCGTGTCCCGGTCCGGTGGCCGGGAAAGTGTGCGGAGCGGGCTGGATCAGCCCTTTTCCAGGATTTCGCTGGCTGCGCGCAGCCCCTTCGAGGTGCCCACGACGACCACCAGGTCGCCGGCGGCGAACACGAAGTCCGGTCGCGGCGAGGGATGCACGGTGCCGTCCCGGACGACGGCGACGATCGACACCGAGGTGCGGGTGCGCATCTCGGTGTCGCCGAGGGTCCGGCCGTCGTACGGGGAGCCCTGGGCGACGGACAGCTGCCAGGTGGTGATCCCGGCGACCTCGCTCTGCTGCTCGTTGAGCTGCGCGACCAGCTGCGGGGCGCCCAGCAGGTTGGCCAGCGTGCTGGTCTCGGTGGTGGTCAGCGCGACCGAGGCGGCCACCTTGTCCGGGTCCTCGTGGTCGGAGACGATCAGCTCGAACCGGCCGTCGCGGTAGGTGATCACGCCGATGCGGTGGCCGGAGCGGGTGGTGAAGTCCTGCTGCGTGCCGAGCCCTGGCAAGGGGGTCACTGTTACGTCCACGTCCAAGACTGTATTAGGAGATCTTTCGCATTTGTCCCGCGGTCCGGATGGATCTGGACGCGATTGGGATGCGCGTGGGCGGACCAGGCAGAATGGACGGTTGGTCCGGCCGGTGCCGGGCCGATCGGTTCCGGCTCGGGAAGGACATGCACGTGGCACACGCCAGGCTCCGCGGTGTGGTGGCGCTCGACGGCCCTTCGGGCACCGGCAAGTCGACGGTGTCCCGGAAGTTGGCGTCCGCGTTGGGGGCGACCTACCTCGACACCGGCGCGATGTACCGGGCCGCGACGCTGGCCGTGCTGCGCGCGGAGGTCGAGCCGTCGGATTCTGTCGAGGTGGCGCGGGTGGTGCGGGCCGCGGCGCTGATCGTGGGCACCGACCCGGAGCGGCCGTCGGTGTCCCTGGACGGCGCGGACGTGGGGCAGGAGATCCGCGGCCCGGAGGTGACCGGTGCGGTGTCGGCGGTGTCGGCGGTCGCCGAGGTTCGCGAGCAGCTGGTCGCCCAGCAGCGGCGGCTGATCGGCGAGGCGTTGGAGTCGCCGGGCGGCATGGTCGTGGAGGGCCGGGACATCGGCACCGTGGTGGTGCCGGACGCGGGCCTGAAGGTCTACCTGACGGCTTCCGCGCACGCCCGCGCGCAGCGCCGCACGGCGCAGGACGTGTCCGAGGGGCGCGCCGGCGACCTGGACCGCACGCACGCCGACGTGCAGCGCCGGGACGCGCTGGATTCCGGGCGGAAGGTGGCGCCGCTGCGGAAGGCCGATGACGCGGTGGAGCTGGACACCACGGATCTGGGCGTGGTGGAGGTGCTCGAGCAGCTGCACAAGCACGTGGAGAGCCGCGGCCTGCTGGCCGGGGCGGATCGGACGACGCCATGAGCGACGAGACCCTGCCCGAGGGCGCGACCGGCGGCTTGCACCGGTTCGGCCAGTGGATTTCGCGGCGGATCGTGCGGTTGCCGTACCGGGTGCGGATCCACGGTGCGGAGCGGATTCCGCGCACCGGGCCGGTGGTGCTGGTGGCCAACCACAGTTCGATGGCGGACGGGCCGCTGCTGTTCGGAATGATCCCGCGCAACGCGGTGTTCCTGATCAAGCAGGAGATGTTCCGCGGGCCGCTGGGCTGGTTCCTGCGCCGCATCGGGCAGATCGGGGTGCGCCGCGGCGAACCCGACCGCACGCCGCTGCTGGCGGCGGTGCGGGTGCTGCGGGCCGGCGGGTTGGTCGGGGTGTTCCCGGAGGGCACCCGCGGCGAGGGCGACGTGGCGAACGCGCAGCACGGGGCGGCGTGGTTGGCGCGGGCGTCGGAGGCGCAGGTCCTGCCGGTGGCCTGCCGGGGCACGCGTCGTCCGGAGGGCGCGGGCCGTAGGCTGCTACCCAGGATCGACGTGTTGTTCGGGGAGCCGATCACGCTGCCGGCGGGCAAGGGCCGCACCGGGCTGGTCGTGGCGACCGAGGCGGTGCGCACCGAACTGGTCGAGCTGATCGCCGAGTTGGATCGGCTGGTCGCGGACCAGGACCAAGACTATTCGAGAGGGAAACGAGCGTGACCGACGAGTCGGTGGAAGGCCTGGACGGCACGTGGTCCGACGAGGCCGAGTGGGCTGAGTTCGACGAGGTCGAAGCGCCCGAGGGCGAGGCGCCGCCGAAGCCGCAGCCGGTGCTGGCCGTGGTCGGCCGCCCGAACGTGGGCAAGTCGACGCTGGTGAACCGGCTGCTGGGCCGCCGGGAAGCCGTCGTGCAGGACGTCCCGGGCGTGACCCGGGACCGGGTGGCCTACGACGCGCTGTGGAACGGGCGCCGCTTCACGCTGGTCGACACCGGTGGGTGGGAGCCGGACGCCAAGGGCCTGCAGGCGTCGGTGGCGGCGCAGGCGGAGCTGGCCATGCACACCGCGGACGCGGTGCTGCTGGTGGTGGATGCCCGGGTCGGTGCGACCGAGACGGAAGAGGCCGTGGCGCGGGTGTTGCGCCGGTCCAAGCGGCCGGTGCTGCTTGCCGCGAACAAGGTCGACGACCAGCGCGGCGTCTCCGACGTGCATTCGCTGTGGTCGCTGGGGCTGGGTGAGCCGAGGCCGGTCAGCGCGCTGCACGGGAGCGGTTCCGGTGACCTGCTGGACGCCGTGCTGGACGCGTTCCCGGAGACGCCGCGCGAGATCTTCGGCGCGACGGGCGGGCCGCGGCGGGTCGCGTTGGTCGGCAAGCCGAACGTGGGCAAGTCGAGCCTGCTCAACAAGCTGACCGGGGAAGAGCGGTCGGTGGTGCACGACGTCGCGGGTACCACCGTGGACCCGGTGGACTCGCTGGTGGAGCTCGACGGCGAGGTGTGGCGGTTCGTCGACACCGCGGGGTTGCGCAAGCGCGTGAAGACCGCCAGCGGCACCGAGTACTACGCGTCGCTGCGCACCAAGGCGGCCATCGAGGCGGCCGAGGTGGCGATCATGCTCATCGATGCTTCGGAGCCGTTGAGCGAGCAGGACCTGCGGGTGCTAACCATGGTCGTGGAGGCCGGGCGGGCGCTGGTGATCGCCTACAACAAGTGGGACCTGGTCGACGAGGACCGCCGCCACCAGCTGGAGAAGGAGATCGACCGCGAGCTGGTGCGGGTGCGGTGGGCCGAGCGGGTCAACGTGTCGGCCAAGACCGGCCGGGCGGTGGCGAAGCTGGCGCCGACGCTGCGCACCGCGCTGGAGTCGTGGGACACCCGGATCTCGACCGGCCGGTTGAACGGCTGGCTTTCGGATCTGGTCGCGGCCAACCCGCCGCCGGTGCGCGGCGGCCGGCAGCCCAAGATCCTGTTCGCCACGCAGGCGCAGTCGCGGCCGCCGACGATCGTGCTGTTCACCACCGGGTTCCTGGAGGCCGGGTACCGGCGGTTCCTGGAGCGCAAGTTCCGCGAGACGTTCGGGTTCGTGGGTAGTCCGGTGCGGATCTCGGTGCGGGTGCGGGAGCGCAAGGCCAAGGGTGGTCGCCGCTGATCACCGTGCGCTCGGGTGGCGTGCGCGCTGCGTTCACGCTGTCCCGATAATCTGCTGGCGGCGCTCGGAACAGGGGAGGTGACCGAGTGGTGCGGGCTGAGGACGGCGGGGGGCCGATCCGCGTTGTGCTGGCCGATGACGAGGCCATGCTGCGGCGTGGCCTGCGGGTGTTGTTGGAGGCCGACGGCACGATCCAGGTGGTCGCCGAGGCGGGCAACGGCGATGAGTTGCTGGCGGCGGTGCGCGCGCACCGGGTGGACGTCGCGCTGATCGACGTGCAGATGCCCGGCAAGGACGGGTTGACGGCGTTGCGGACGTTGACGGCGCTGGCGGACCCGCCGGCGGCGGCGGTGTTGACGACGTTCGACCTGGACGACTACGTGGCCGATGCCCTGCGGTTCGGGGCGCGCGGGTTCCTGCTCAAGGACGCCGAGCCGGCGATGCTGGTCCGGGCGGTGCACGACCTGGCGGCGGGCGGGGCGGTGCTGGATCCGCGGATCACGGCGCGGCTGTTGCCGAGGTTCCGCAGCGCGACCGACAACGCGCACGAGATGCAGCTGGTGCGGGGGTTGTCCGGGCGGGAGCGGCAGGTGCTCCAGCTGTTGGCCGATGGCCGGTCGAACGCCGACATCGGGGTTCGGCTCGGGCTGACCGAGGCGACGGTGAAGAGCTACGTGTCGACGGTGTTGAGCAAGCTCGGTGCGCAGAACCGGGTGCAGGCCGCGTTGATCGCGCAGCGCGTGGCGGGCGACTTCCGGTGAGTTCGGGGCGCTGGCCGCGGTTCGGTGCCGAGGCGTTGGCCGTCGGGATTCCGGCGGCTGCGGTGCTGGCCGCGCCGGATCCGTTCGGGTACGCGGTGGTGTCCGGATTGGTGGCCGCCGCGTTGTTGCCGTTGCGGCTGTGGTTGCCGTGGGTCTCGGTGTTGTTGTGCATGCCCGCGTTGGCCGGTGGCCTGGGGTGGCCGGCGACGGTCGTGGCTCTGTACGCGTTGGGGCGTGCTCGGCCGCGGGTGTCGACGCTGGTCGCGGGGGTTCTGCTGGCCACGGTGGTCTCGGTGACCCCGGTTCTGATCACGCAATCGCTCGGGGCGGGTTCGATCGTCCTGACCTTTGCTTTCGTGCTGGCGGCCGCTGGTGCGCCGACCGCGTTGGGGATGTTGGTGTCGCTGCGGCAGCAGCTGGCCGACAGCCTGCGGCGGCTGGAGGAGGCCACCGCGGCGGAGTTGCGGGCGAAGGATGAGACGGCGCGCGCGGAGGAGCGGGCCCGGATCGCGCGGGAGATCCACGACGCGGTCGGGCATCACGTCACCCTGATCGCGGTGGAGTCGGCCGCGTTGGCGGCGACCACCGGTGATCCCGCCGCGCAGGAGACCGCGGGCCGGTTGCGCGGGTTGGCGAAGCAGGCGCTGGACGAGATGCGCGCGACGCTGGGGCTGGGCACGGCGGGGCAGCAGGTCGGGTTGGACAAGATCCCGGACCTGGTGGTGCGGGCGCGCGCCGCCGGTGTGGACGTGGAGCTGTCTTCCCAGCTCAGCGAGCCGCACGGGGTGCCGGCGGCGGTGGAGCGGGCCGCGTACCGGGTGGTTCAGGAGGCGCTGACGAATGCCTCCAAGCACGCGCCGGGCGCCGGGATCAAGGTGAGCCTGTTGTGCCGCGGGGGTTCGTTGCACGTCGCCGTCAGCAACGGTGCTCCTGATCGTGCGCTACCGGCCGTCGAGGCAGGCAGCAGCGGGTCCGGGCTGGCGGGTTTGTCGGAGCGGGTGCAGATGGCGGGTGGGCGGCTGGACGCCGGGCCGTCCGCGGACGGGGGCTTCGAGCTGGTGGCCGTGCTGCCGCAGCAGCGCTGATCCGTATTCTTGGCCGCACGCCCGGCTTTGATCCACCACCTGGAACGGAGTGTGCATGCGAGGCCTACGACTGCCCGGCGGGCAGGAGCTGCCGGTGCTGGGGCAGGGCACCTGGGGCATGGGCGAGCGGCGCGGGCAGCGCGCGGCGGAGGTGGCTGCGCTGCGGCGCGGCCTGGACCTCGGCCTGGGGCTGATCGACACCGCCGAGATGTACGGCAGCGGCGGCGCCGAGGAGGTCGTCGGTGCCGCGATCGCGGGTCGCCGCGACGAGGTTTTCCTGGTCAGCAAGGTGTATCCGCACAACGCGGGGCGTCGCGACGCCGTCGCCGCGTGCGAGCGCAGCCTGCGGCGGCTGGGCGCCGATCACCTGGATCTGTACCTGCTGCACTGGCGCGGCAGCACGCCGTTGGCGGAGACGCTGGACGCGTTCGAGCAGCTGCGTGCCGACGGCAAGGTCCGGCATTTCGGGGTGAGCAATTTCGGTCCCGGGGACATGTCGGAGCTGTTCGAGAGCGAACTCGGCCGGCGGTCCGCCACGAACCAGGTGCTCTACAACCTCACCCGGCGCGGCATCGAGCTCGACCTGCTGCCGTGGTGCCGGGAGCAGGGGTTGCCGGTGATGGCGTACTCGCCGATCGAGCAGGGCCGGCTGCTGGGCGAGCCGGCGTTGCAGCGGGTCGCCGAGCGGCATTCGGTGACTCCGGCGCAGATCGCGATCGCCTGGGTGCTGGCGCAGGACGGCGTGTGCGCGATCCCGAAGGCGGCCACCGTGGCGCACGTGGAGCAGAACCGGGCGGCGCTGGACATCGAGTTGTCGGCGGCCGATCTCGCCGAGCTCGACGCGGGCTTCCCAGCGCCGCCGCATCCGGTTCCGCTGGAAATCCTCTAGCGCGCCAGCGATTCGCGCAGGAAGTCCACCTGGAGCAGCAGCAGGTTCTCGCTGGTGGTCTCCTCGGTGGGCATGTGGCTGACGCCCGCCAGCGGTAGCACGTTGTGCGGGCGGGCCGACGCGGTCAACGCGGCCGAGAGCCGGAGTGCGTGGGCCAGGATGACGTTGTCGTCCACGGTGCCGTGCACGATCAGCATCGGGCGTTCGAGGTTGCCCGCGTCGGCCAGCAGCGAGTTTTCCACGTACGCCTCGGGAACCTCGTTGGGGTCGCCCAGGTAGCGCTCGGTGTAGTGGGTGTCGTACAGCCGCCAGTCGACGACTCCGGCACCCACCACGGCGGCGTGGAAGACGTCCGGGCGGCGCAGCACGGCCAGCGCGGCGAGGTAGCCGCCGAAGGACCAGCCGCGGATGGCGACCCGGTCGAGGTCGAGCTCGGGGTGCTGGGCGGCGGCCGCGTGCAGGGCGTCGACCTGGTCCTGCAGGGTCGGGCCGGCGAGGTCGCCGGCGATCGCGCGGTCCCAGTCGGGGCCGCGGCCTGCCATGCCCCGGCCGTCGGTGACCAGCACCGCGAAGCCCTGGTCGGCGAACCACTGCGAGGTCAGGTAGCCCTGGCGGCGGGAGAGCACGCGCTGCGCGTGCGGGCCGCCGTAGGGGTCGAGCAGCACCGGCAGGGGGCCGTCGGCCGGGTCGTATCCGGTGGGCAGCAGCAGGGCGCTGCACAGCTCGCGGTCGCCGAGCCGGAGGAGCGTGACGTTGAGGTCGAGGGCGGGGTCTTCGGCCAGGTTCTCGATCTCGGCGATCTCCCGCCCGTCGAGGTGCACCCGCACCCGGGTACGCGGTTCGTCCATTGTGGACGTAGTGACGACGAGCACGTCGCCGCAACGAGTTCCGGTGTGGACGCCGGGCTGCTCGGTGATCCGCACGGCGCCGTCGGCGGTGACGCGGTAGAGGTGCACCTGGGTCGGATCCTGCTCCGACGCGGAGATCAGGACGTCGTCAGCGCCGACGTCGAGGATGCCCCGCACCTGCAGGGGCGCGGCGGTCCACGGCTGGTCGCCGACCACCAGCCGGTACGCGCCGGCGCCCGCGCTGATGCGCACCAGCCGGCCGTCCGGGGTCCAGGCGGGCCAGCCGGGCTTGATGTCCACCCAGTGCGGGTCGGTGTCGCGGTGCACCTCGGTGGTGCGCCCGGTGGCCGGGTCGACGGCCAGCACGAGCTGGGTGCGCTGGTCGCGGGTCTGCACCGCGATCAGCGGGGCGCCGTGCCCGGACCAGTGCGCGGTGACGAGGTACGGGAAGGCCTGGCGGTCCCATTCGACGTCCACCCGGTTGCCGTCGAGGTCGAGGACGGCCAGCGACACGTCGGCGTTGGCGGTGCCGGCCGCCGGGTAGCGCATGGCGGTCGGCTCGCTCAGCGGGGCGGACGGGTCGCCGAGGTACAGGTGCTGGACCGGGGATTCGTCGACGCGGGCCGCCAGCAGCCGCGAACCGTCGGGCGACCACCAGTAGCCGCGGTGGCGGTCCATCTCCTCGGCGGCGATGAACTCCGCGGCGCCCCAGGTGATGTCGGCGCCGTCGGGTTCGGCGAGCGCGTGATCAGCGGAACCGTCCACATCGATCACCCGCAGCTGGCCGCCGGAGAGGTAGGCGACCCGGCGCCCGTCGCGGTCGGGCCGGGGATCGGCGACCGGCTGGCGGGCGGGCAGCTCGCGGGCGTCGCCGGTCGCGACGTCGACGACGAACAGCCGGCCGGAGATGGTGAAGGCGGCCAGGTTCCCGTCGCCGTCGGTGGCGTAGCCGGTGATGCCCAGGGCGCGTTCGCGCGCTCGTTCGCGGCGGGCCTGCTCTTCGGGTGAGACCTCGTCGCCGACCCGCAGCGCGGCCGGGTCGGCGAGCATCCGCTCCCGGCCGGTTCGGGTGTCCAGCGCCCAGAGGGCGTTGCTGCGTTCGGTGCCGCCTGCGGATCGCAGGAAGAGCACGGTGGCACCGGCGGTGAAGTTCCGCGGCGCGCCGAGGGTGAAGCCCTGGGTGCGGGCGCTGCGGCGGGGAAACGAGGCC
Source organism: Saccharopolyspora sp. NPDC003752 (assembly GCF_053605825.1). Classification (NCBI taxonomy): domain Bacteria; kingdom Bacillati; phylum Actinomycetota; class Actinomycetes; order Pseudonocardiales; family Pseudonocardiaceae; genus Saccharopolyspora; species Saccharopolyspora sp. NPDC003752. The sequence continues at coordinate 26,757 of NZ_JBSGJZ010000061.1, forward strand.
ATGCGGCCAGCCTGCCATTTCCGGCGCCTGATTGCGCGATCGGGTGGCCATGTGGCGAAAAGCCGCCCCGGGCGGATTATTCGCCGGTGTGTCGGGAGGGGGTGCGACGCGCACCGGACCCTACGGTCGGCGCCGATTCGTTTGGCCCGCAGCGGCTTCCCGGTTCCTGCGGGAGTCGATCGACCTGGGATGAGACCTGCCATGTACCTCTCGATGGTGGTGCCGTGCTTCAACGAGGAGCACGGCCTGCAACGGTTGCACGACGCGCTGGTCGCGGCGCTGTCCGGGCGCGTCCGGGATTACGAGGTGATCCTGGTCGACGACGGCAGCACCGACCGGACGCTGCGCGAAGCGCGCCGGCTGGCGGCGCTGAACCCGCGCTTCCGCTACGTGTCGCTGAGCCGCAACTTCGGGAAGGAAGCGGCGATGCTGTGCGGCTTGCGGCATGCGCGGGGCGGCCGGGTTGCGCTGCTGGACGCCGATCTGCAGCATCCGCCGCGGCTGCTGCGGCGGATGCTGGCGCTGCTGGACTCCGGCTACGACCAGGTCGTCGCCCGCCGCGGCCGCGACGGTGAGAACCGCGTCCGGTCGGCACTGTCCAAGATGTACTACTGGGCGTGCCGGCGGCTCGTGGACGTGCGATTGCAGGACGGTGTCGGGGATTTCCGGGTGCTGTCGCGGCGGGCCGTGGACGCGGTGCTGTCGCTGCCGGAGTACCACCGGTTCTCCAAGGGGTTGTTCGCCTGGATCGGTTTCGACACGGCGTACGTGTCGTTCCGGAACGTGCCGCGGGGCGGCGGCGGTTCGAGATGGACCTTCGGCGCGCTGGTGAACTACGGCATCGACGGGCTGACCTCGTTCAACAGCAGGCCGCTTCGGCTGTCGATCTACCTGGGCGTGCTGGTGGCGCTGCTGGCCGGCGGCTACGTGCTCTTCGTCGTGGCGAACACCATTGTGGACGGTGTGCACGTGCCCGGTTACGCGACGTTGCTCGCCGGTGTGCTCGGGCTGGGCGGGTTGCAGCTGCTGTTCCTCGGGGTGCTCGGGGAGTACCTGGGCAAGAGCTACTTCGAGGCCAAGCGGCGGCCGCACTACCTCGTCAAGGAGTCGAGCCCGGAGTTCCACCCGCAGGCGCGTGCGCACCGGTTGCGCCCGGCCGCCGATCTGGCGTTGCAGGGGGAGTGATGTGGCGCGAGGCGAGCAGATCGGAGTTCGCGCGGTTCGCGGTCGTCGGTGGCGTGAACACGGCCGTGCACTGCACGGCCTACCTGGCGTTGTTGCTGCTGGTTCCGTACCTGGTGGCGCACCTGGTCGCGACGGCGGTGGCGACGCTGTGCTCGTACCTGCTCAACTGCCGGTTCACCTTCGGGGTGGTGCCGAACCGGCGGAGCCTGCTGCTGTTCCCGCTGTCCAACCTGGTCGTGATCGGGTTGAGCACCGCCGTCGTCGTGGTTTCGGTGGGGGTGTTCGGCGTCGATTCGAGGTTCGCCCCGGTCGCGGCGGGTTTGGTCGTGGTGCCCGTGGCGTTCCTGCTGAGCAGGGCAGCGCTCACCAGCGGACCGCGTCGCCGCGAACGGCGCGTCGACTGGCGGGGCGCGGTCGGTGTCGGGGCGGCCGTCGCGGTGCTGGGCCAGGTCCCGGTGCTGGTGAACCCGTCTTTCTACTTCTGGGACGACAGCGCGGCGCAGTTCCTCCCGATGTGGCACCGGCTGGGCGAGCGGTTGCTGGCCGGGGACTGGCCGCTGGGGCTGGACGTCGACTCGTGGATGGGCGGGAACCTGGCCGCTGAGGCGCTGTTCGGGATCTGGAATCCCGTGCACCTGCTGGATTTCCTGCTGGTGGTGTGGATCGGCGACCTCGCGGTCGGCGCGGCGGTGGTGAAGACGCAGTTCCTCGTCACGCTCGGCGTCGGGACGTTCCTGCTCTGCCGCGGTTACGGGGCGACGCGCGGGATCGCGTCGGTGCTCGCGGTGGCGCTGCCGGTGTCCGGGTTCGTGCTGTACTTCCAGGCCGCGACCTGGGCGGGCGGGCTCATGGGCTTCGCGTGGCTGCCGTGGGCGTGGTGGGCGTTGCGGCGGCGGAGGCCTGCTTTCGGGGCGTGGCTGCTGTGCTACCTGTGCGTGTCCGCCGGTGATCCCTACGGTGTGCTGGCGCTGGGCGTGATCTTCGCCGGGCTGTTGGCCGAAACCGGCCGGGACCGGCCGCGCGTCCGGCGGTTGGTGCTGGTGGGAGTGGCCGTCGCGGCGAGCCTGCCGCTGGTGTTCTTCCCGGTCCTGGCGGCATCGGCGGTGGGGTGGCGGTCCGGGCACGAGCTGTTCAACATCGGCCGGCTGGTGCCGGGCATCGGCGATCTGCTGGCCGCGAGCATGCCCTCGTTCGTGCCGCAGATCCTGTCCTTCGGCACCTTCCGGATGTCGGTGCCCGCCACCTACTTCGCGTGGTTCGCCGTCCCGCTGCTGGCCTGGTTGGACTGGCGGTCCGCCGGAGCGCTGTGGCGCCGCTGCCGGTGCGCGGTGGTGGTGGCGGGCTGCTACTTCCTGCTGTGCTTGGGGCCGTCCAACGTGTGGCTGTTCCGGTGGCCGCTGCGGCACGTTGCGGTGCTGCACCTGGCGTTGGCGGTGCTGCTCGCCGTGGCGCTGTCGCGGGGTTTGCGCACCGACCACTTCAAGGCGCGGCTGGCGTGTTCCGCGGGATCTGTTCTGCTGAGCGGCTATCTCGCGTTCGCGGCGTGGCCCTCGCTGGCGCCGAAGCACCTCGTGTCGCTGGGCGTGATCTTCGTGTTGCTCGCCGTCTTGGTGCACCGCAAGCAGTTGGTCGCCGCGGTGCTGCACCTCGGCACGGTCTGCGCGCTTGCGCTGCAAATGGCCTGGTTCCCGGCGAACCGGGATGTGGCCGTCTACAACTTCCCGCCCTCCGTCGCCGAACTCCGGTCCCGCTACGCGGAATTCCGCGGCGGCACGCTGGTGCAGATCGCCGACCGCGAGCTGATCCCACCCGACGACGTCGCCTCCCGGAGCGCGTGGCGGCACCTGCTGTTCGGCAACATGCACGCCGCCGCCGGGGCCGCGAGCCTGGTGTCCTACACCGGAATCGGCTATGACGCCCTGCATCGCCGCCTCTGCCTGAGCTACTACGGGGCCACCTGCCCGCAGGCCTACGACCGGTTGTGGGACGGGCTGGCCGACCGGCTCAAGGCGACCCGCGTCGTGGTGCAGCGCCGCCTCCGCGAGGTGACCGAAGCGCCGGCGGGCTGGCGGGTCGCCCGGCGGAACAGTGATGTCGTTGTGCTGGAACGGGAATCGGCACTGCCTTGGCCGTACGGGCGGTTGAGCGCCAGCCCCGGTGTGGAGGTCCTCGACGACCTGCAGCACGGGCAGCGCAGCGAGACCGTGCGGTTCGGCCGCACCGGTGACCGGGCGGAGCTGGTCTTCGCGCGCCTGGCCTGGCCCGGCTATCGGGCCACAGTGGACGGACGTCGTGTGCCGGTCGGGGGAACCGAAGCGGGTTTGCTCGTCGTGCACCTGCCGCCCGGTCTGCCCGGCGGCACGCTCGCGCTGTCCTGGAGCCCGCCCGGATTCGTCCTGCACCTCCTGCTGGCGTGCGCGGGAGCGCTGCTCGCGATGGTGCTGACCGTCGTCCCGCTGAGCGCGAGGAGGCAACCGCGATGAGAGGACTTGCCGCCGCGATCGCGGTGCTGCTGATCGCGCTGCTCGTCGATCCCGCTGCTGCCACGCAGGCGCGTTCCCACCTGCAGGTCGTGGCGCATCCCGACGACGACATCCTGTTCATGAACCCGGACCTGGCCATCTCGATCCGCTCCGGCGCGACCGTGACGACGGTGTTCCTGACGGCGGGGGAGAGCGACGTGCGGCCCGCCGCGCGGTATGCCGCGCAGCGGCAGGCCGGGGCGCGGGCGGCGTTCGCGGCGATGGCCGGAGTTCCCGACGCCTGGGACCATGCCGGGCTGGCGCTGCCCGGCGGCCGTCAGGCCGAGGTGCAGACCTTGCGCGATCGGCCTCGGGTGCGGCTGGTGTTCCTGAACCTGCCCGACGACAACGACCCGCACGCCACGGGAGGCAAGCGCGCGCTGACCCGGCTCTGGCACGACCCGACGGCCAGGGTCGAGACGCTGCGACCGGACGGTTCGGTGCTGGCGGGAACCAGCGTCCACGACCGCGCCTCGGTGCTCGATGCGCTGGCCCGGCTCCACCGGCGGTTCGCTCCCGGCATCGTGCGGACCCACGATCCCGAGCCGGACGACCGGTACCAGCCGCAGTGGGGAAGCCACCACGATCACCCGGACCACGTGATGACCGCGCGATTCGCCGAGCTCGCGATGCGATCAGCCGGATCGGCGCACCTGGTCCACTACCGCGACTACAACATCGCGGATGCGCCACCGAACCTGCCTGCGGAGATCGTCGACGACAAGCGCGCGATCTTCGCCCGCTACGCGGAGCACGACGCCGAGGTGAGCATGGCGGAGCCCTATGCGACGTGGCTGCGAAGCATGCGGCACCGCTGGCCGTGGAGCGCGAACTGGGCCACGACCGGCCGGGACGGCGGGCTCTCGTACGCCTACGTACGAGGTGGAATTCTCTTCGAAGGCAACGAATCAGGGGAGTCCGCTGTGGACACTTCGGGGTTCGTGCCGCGCGAGGGGTCGGTGGGCTTCGCGGATCCGGGCGCGCTCGTGATCCAGGACCGCGCCGGCAAGATCCTGCTTCGCAACGGGACGGACCGCTGGCAGGACCTCGGCGACCCGTCGGGCGGGCCGCCGGCGGCCGTCACGACACCGGACGGCAGGACGCTGGTCGCGGTCCGCAACGCGCGCGGCGGCGTGAGCACGCGGTTCGCCGATCAGGCGGCCTGGACGGACCTCGGCGGCGCCGGGGTCGTCGACACCGTTTCGGTGCTGCTGACCGGAACCGGGGAGGTACACGTCTTCGCCACCGCGCGAGCCGGGCTGCTGCACTGGCGGCTCGACGGCTCCGGCGGCCGGCTCGTCGCGCCGCCGGAAGCGCACCGCCCGGCAGGATCCGTTGCCGTCGCGCGCGGCCACCAGTCGTTCGCGGCGTTCCGGGAGGCCGCGACCGGGCGGCTGGTCGTGCTCGGCGAACATGTGGGATGGGCGCCGGTAGCCTCGATCGACGCCGCCGCCACGTCCGATCCCGCGCTTGCCGTGCTGGACGGCGACATCCCGATCGTCGCGGCCCGCGACGCCGAAGGCCGGATCGCGGTGTCCGGCACCACCACGACCGTCCTCCCCGGCCGGATCGCCGGGCCGCTCGCGTTCACCCCGGGCGGTCGCCACCTGGTCGCGCTCGGCGACGACGGCCGAATGCACGTGAGCCCGCGTCCTCGGGACGCGGGCTCACGACGGCGGCGGCGGACCTTACGCGGAGGACCGGGCCGTCGTGACGTGCTGCGCAGCTCGCTGCGCCAGCTTCTGCTCGCCGGGGTCGCAGCCGTCCTTGACCTTCAAGCTCAGGAACGCCACCAGGATGTAGAGCACGCTGAACGCGATGGCCACCCCGCCGCCGCCGACCAGCGGGAACAGGATCGTGACCACGACCGGGCCGACGAACGCCGCGCCACCGGCACCGAAGTTCAGGATCGCCAGGGCCGAACCCTTGTCCTTGGGCGAGACCATCGACGGCATCAGCGCCGACAGCGGGACGAACCCGGCCAGCAGGATGCCGTAGACGACGCCGAAGGTAGCGGTCACCGCGAAGCTCTGGGTGGACACGGCGGTGAAGTACCACAGCGGGGTCGCGATGGCGCAGCCCACGCAGCCGAACCAGGTGATCGTGCGGCGCCAGCCGAAGCGGTCGCCGAACACGCCGAAGAACAGGTTCGCGGCGATGTTCGCGCCGTAGCTGATCGACGCGAGCGTGGCCAGCTGCGGAGCGGTGAGGAAGCCACCGCCCGGCGTGGCCGGGCCGAGCACGAACGGGAACATCGCGAAGAAACCGTACTGCGGCGCGGTGTTCACGATGCGGATCAGGCCACCGGCCAGGGTGCGGCGGTCGCGCCAGAGGATGTCCACGCCCTCGCCCAGCCGCTTGAGGCTGCGCGGGTTGGCGACCGTCTCGTCGGCGATCGGCTTGAGGCCGTGCTCCTCGCGGACCGCGAAGCTACCGATGAGCACACCGATGGTGACCACCACCAGCGACAGCACCAGCGTGCCGTGCTGGCTCAGGCCGAACACGCCGATGGAGACCGCGGCCACCGCCGCGCCCAGGGTCGGCAGACCACCGGTGAAGGCGAACCAGAACCACCCGGCGACCGAACCGCGCATCTTCGTGGGGCTGGCGATCTGCGCCCACACCAGGAACGCGAACGCGAACAGCGGGTAGGCGAAGCCGCGGATGCCGTAGGTGGCGACGATGAGCGTCGGGTTCTGCGAGGGCAGCGCCACGAACAGGAACAGGGCCTCGAACACGACCCACCAGGCGCCACCGAGCCACATGACCCGGCGCGGGCCCCAGATGGAGGAGAGCGTCCCGGAGAACCACGCGGCGATCATGGCCGCGACGCCGTAGAGCGTGACCGTGGCGAACGCCGCGGTAGCGCCGGGCAGTCCGCCGCCCTCGGGTTGCTGCAGGTAGTCCGACAGGAAGGTGGTCTCCACGCCGTCGCCGATCATGAAGATCAGCACGGCGATGAAGCCCCAGAAGAGCTGCCTGGGGATACCGATGCGGTCGAGTCTGCTGGCCGGCCGCAACGACTCGGCATCCGCAGAGGTCTGTTGGGACATCACTGTCTCCAAGGAATCGGAACTTCCCGGTGGTGCGCGGCTAGGACGCGCCCCCGGTCGACGGGTGCTGGCTATCATGCACCTTGTTCAGTTTAACGCGCAAGACGTTAATTCATTTGCAATCTTTGTGAAGATCAACAGCGTCGCTGGCCCGATCACTCCACCGGCGACAGCCGGACGTCGGTCTCCTCGCGCATCTCCTCGACCAGTGCCGCGTCCAGTTCGCCCGCCAGCAGCACGTGGTCGAAGGCGCGCACCGGCGCGAACTGGTGCAGCGCCGAGCGGGCCACCTTGCTGGCGTCCATCATCAGCACCTTGGTCGTCGCACTGGCCAGCATCGCCCGCTTGACCAGCACGATCTCCTGCTCCTGGTGGTAGGTCAGCCGCGCGTTCATCGCCGAGGTGGACAGGAACACGATGTCCACCGAGAAGGTGCTGATCATCTCCTGGCAGGGCAGGCCCAGATAGGAGTCGTGGGTGCGGGAGTACTCGCCGCCCAGGCCGATCAGCCGGATGTCGGGCACGTCGCGCAGCGCCTCCTGGACCTGGCGGTAGTTGCTGACCACGGTCAGCGGGCCGACCTCGGGCAGCAGCCTGGCCAGCGCGAGTGCGGTGGTCGAGTCGTCCAGCATCACCGACATGCCGGGCGTGATGAACTGCAGCGCGTCCTTGGCCAGCGCTTCCTTCTCGACGGTGTGGGTGTGCAGCCGGAAGTCCGAGCTGCTCTCGAACACCGTGGACGGCTGGGCGGAGACGCCGCCGTGGTACTTGCGCAGCAGGCCCCGGGTGACCAGGTCGTCGAGGTCGCGGTGCACCGTCATCAGGCTGACGCCGGTCAGCTCGGACAGTTCCGCGGCGCTGGCGAACCCCTGCCCGACCACGTGGTCGATGATCTTCTGCTGCCGCAGGAGCCGGGCGGACTGCTTCTTCGGTGCGGACGACATGCGGCCATCTTGCCCCGTGGTGCGGAGCACGTGCCGCCGGATGCCACGGACTCACGGAAGTATCACTATGAGGGTGACACTTAACGTCAATCGTGTTAATTTGACCGTGTCAGTGTTTGGCGGGAGGTAAAGATGACCCAGCCCGAAGGGCCGAACGGCACCCACCGCGCGGTCGTGTTCGACATGGACGGCGTCCTGGTCGAGAGCGAGCACCTGTGGGAGCGGATGTGGGCGAAGTTCGCCGCCGCTCGCGGCAAGACCTGGACGGTGGAGCAGACCCGGCAGGTGCAGGGCATGAGCGCCCCCGAGTGGTCGGCGTTCCTGGCCGACTTCAGCGCGGCCCCCGAGTCCGCGGCGGAGACCGAGCGCATCGTCGTCGACGACATGATCGCCGCGCTCGACGGCGGTGAGATCGAGCTGCTGCCCGGCGCCGAGAAGATGGTCACCGAGGTCGCCGCGCGCGCCCCGATCGCGCTCGCCTCGTCCGCGCCGCGCCGGCTCATCGACGCGGTCCTGGACCGCCACGGCCTGATCAAGCACTTCACGGCGACGGTCTCCAGCGCCGAGGTGCCCAAGGGCAAGCCCAGCCCCGACGTGTACCTCTCCGCCGCGGAGAAGCTCGGCCAGGACTCGCGGCACTGCCTGGCGGTCGAGGACTCCAGCAACGGGTTGCGCGCCGCCGCCGCAGCGGGGATGACTGTGGTGGCCATTCCCAACTCCGACTACCCGCCGGCCGAAGACGCCCTGGCCGGCGCCAGCTACGTCGCCACCGACCTGGACGACGTCCGGGCGCGCCTGGTGAGCGGACTGCCCGAACCGGTCGGCAGCTGACGACCGCGGCAGCCGAGCTCACCGAAAGCAAGAGACAAAGGAGTCCTCATGACCAGCGTTCTGGCCGCAGGTGACCACTTCGTCGCTCCCGAGGTGTTCGTCGACGCCCTGCGCAACAGCGCCGGTGCGCACGACCTGCAGTTCAGCACCCTGAAGCTGCCGTGGCCCATCGAGCCGTTCGGCCCGGTCGGCAACGTCCACGAGGCCAGCGGCACCGAGCAGCAGCTGCTCGACGCGCTCGGCGGCGTGGAGATCGTCGCCACCCAGATGGCGCCGTTCACCGCGGACGTGCTGGCCAACAGCCCGCAGCTGAAGTTCGTCGGCGTCTGCCGCGGCGGCCCGGTGAACGTGGACCTGCAGGCCGCCACCGACAACGGCGTGATCGTCAGCTACGCGCCCGGCCGCAACGCCGCCGCGGCCGCCGAGTTCGCGGTCGGCCTGACCCTCGCCGCGCTGCGCCGCATCCCCGGCTCCGACGCCGAGCTCAAGGCGGGCAACTGGCGCGGTGACTACTACGCCTACGAGAACGCCGGCATCGAGCTGGAAGGCTCCACCGTCGGCCTGGTCGGCTACGGCGCGATCGGCAAGATCGTGGCCCGGGTGCTGAAGGCCTTCGGCGCGCACGTGCTGGTGTCCGACCCGTTCGTCAAGGCCGAGGACGCCACCAACGACGGCGTCGAGCTCGTCGAATTGGAGGCGCTGCTGCGGCGCAGCTCCGTGGTCAGCCTGCACGCGCGGCTCACCCCGGAGACCAAGAACCTGCTCAACGCCGACAACCTCAAGCTGCTGCCGGAAGGCGCGGTGCTGATCAACTCCGCGCGCGGCGGGCTGCTCGACTACGAGCCGCTGCCGGAGCTGCTGAAGTCCGGCCGCCTCGGCGCCCTGGCGGTGGACGTCTACGACATCGAACCGCCGCCGCGCGACTGGCCGCTGTTCGACGCGCCGAACGTCATCACCACGCCGCACCTGGCCGGGGCGACCCGCCAGACCGCGCACCGCGCCGCCGAGATCGTCGCCGGCGAGGTCGCCCGCTTCCTGGGCGGGGAGCGGCCGCGCTTCGTCGCCAACCCGGACGTGCTGGCCAAGTTCGAAGGCCTGCGGCCATGATCGTCGGGGTCGACGTCGGCACGTCGGTGACCAAGGCGTCGCTGATCAACCGCGACGGCACGGCGCTGGTCACGCACAGCAAGCGCAGCACGCTGCACCGGCAGTCCGGCGGCCGGGTCGAGCAGGACCTCGAAGAGGTCATCGGCTCGGTCGTCCAGGTGGTGCGCGAGGTCGCCGCCGCGGCCGAGCAGGTCGGCGAGCCGATCGAGGCGCTGGCCATCACCGGCCAGGGCGACGGGCTGTGGCTGCGCGACCACCAGGGGCAGCAGGTCGGCCCGGCCATCTCGTGGCTGGACGCCCGCGCCGCGAACGTGCTGGACCGCTGGGAATCCTCCGGCGTGCAGCGGAAGGTGTACGGGCTGACCGGGTCGGGGATGTTCCCCGGCTCGGCCGGTCCGCTGCTGGCACACCTGGCCGAACACGCCCCGGAGCGGCTGGAGCGCGCCGCGGTCGCCGGCTACTGCGTGGACGCGATCGTGCAGCGCTTCACCGGTGAGATCACCGTGGACGCCTCCGACGCGTCGTTGCCGTTCCTGGACGTGCCGAACCGCAGCTACTCGCAGGAAGCGCTGCAGGCCTGCGGCATCGAGGAGCACCGGCGGCTGCTGGCCGAACCGGCCCCGCCGAACAAGCTGTTCGCGCTGGACGGCAAGAGCGCCAAGGACCTGGGGCTGCCCGCCGGGCTGCCGGTGTCGGCGGGCCCGTTCGACCTGCCCGCCTGCGCGTTCGGCTCCGGCGTCAGCAACGTCGGCGACGGCAGCCTGGTGATCGGCACGACCCTGGGCTGCCAGGTGCTGCGCGACGAAGTCGTCATCGATCCGGAGGGCGAGGTCGCGGGCATGTGGCTGGCGACGCCGCTGCCGGGCCGGTACCTGCGGGTGATGCCCGCGATGGTCGGCACCGCCAATCTGGACTGGGTGCTGAGCATGGTCGGCGCCGGCGTGGACCAGCTGGAAACGTTGCTGGGCAACAGCAAACCCGGCGCCGGTGGCGTGTCGGCGCTGTCGTTCCTGTCCAGCTCGGGCGAACGCGCCCCGTTCGTCGAGCCGTACGCCCGCGGCCAGTTCACCGGGCTGTCGCTGGAAACCACGCAGTCCGACCTGGTGCGCGCGATGTGCGAGGCGGTGGCCTACGCGGCGCGGCACAACCTGGAGACCGCGGGCCTGACCGGCGAGGTCTCGGCGTGCGGTGGCGGCGCGCGATCGGCGGCGTGGAGCCAGATCTTCGCCGACGTGCTGGGCCGGCCGCTGCACGTGCCCTACGAGGAAGGTGTCGGCGCGCGCGGCGCGGCGATGACCGCGTGGGACTCGCTGGGTGAGCCGGTGGACCGGGCCAAGTGGGCCGCGGCGCGGCGCACCGTGGTGCCGCACCCGAACGCCGTGGAGTTCTACGAGCGCGGCTACCGCGAGTACCTGGAATCGATCGACCGCGCCCGCCCGCTGTGGGGCGCAACCTCCTGACCTGCAAGACATGGCGCTGAGGAGCAGCAGATGACGCGCTTGTACGACGATCCCGCGTCGTTCACCGAGGACATGGTGACCGGTTTCGTGGCGGCGCACCCCGATTACGTCCGGCAGGTGCCGGGCGGCGTGGTGCGGGCGAAACGCGCGCGGCAGGGCAAGGTCGCCGTGGTCACCGGCGGGGGCTCCGGGCACTACCCGGCGTTCTGCGGGGTGGTCGGCCCGGGCTTCGCCGACGGCTCGGTCATCGGCAACATCTTCACCTCGCCGTCGGCCGACGACGCCTACTCGGTGGGCCGTGCGGTCGACCGCGGTGCCGGGGTGGTGTTCTCGTTCGGCAACTACGCCGGCGACAACATGAACTTCGGGCTGGCGGTGGAACGCCTGGAACGCGACGGGATCCGCGCGCACAACGTGGTGGTGACCGACGACGTGGCCAGCGCCCCGGCGTCGGAGCAGACCAAGCGCCGCGGCGTGGTCGGCGACTTCGTGGTGTTCAAGGTCGCCTCGGCGGCGGCCGAGGAGGGCTACTCCTTCGACGAGGTGGTGCGGGTCGCCGAGCACGCGAACGCGCGCACCCGCAGCCTCGGCGTGGCCTTCGACGGCTGCACGCTGCCGGGCCAGGACCAGCCGCTGTTCGAGGTGCCCGAGGGCCGGATGGGGCTCGGCCTCGGCATCCACGGCGAGCCCGGCGTTTCCGAGCGCGACCTGCCTTCGGCGTCGGAGCTGGCGAAGATCCTCGTCGACGGCCTGCTCGCGGAGGCCCCGGAGACCGGTGCGGCGAAGCCGCGGGTGACGGCGATCCTCAACGGGCTCGGCGCCACCAAGTACGAGGAACTGTTCGTGGTCTGGGGCACCGTGTCCCGGCTGCTGGCCGAGGCGGGCGTGGAGGTCGTCGCGCCCGAGGTGGGTGAGCTGGTGACCAGCCTGGACATGGCCGGTTGCTCGCTGACCCTGACCTGGCTGGACCCGGAGCTGGAGCGGCTGTGGCAGGCGCCGGCCGACACCCCCGCCTACCGCAAGGGGAATGTCGTCCTCGCCGAAGCGGAAGAGTCTGATGTGGACGAAGAGCTGCCGGCGGCACCGGAGAAGGTGACGGTGGTGGCTCCGCCGGAGGGCCAGGCGACGGCGGCGGTCGTGGGGAAGGCCCTGCACGAGGTGGCGGACCTGCTGCACGACAAGGAAGAAGAGCTCGGCCGCCTCGACGCGATCGCAGGCGACGGCGACCACGGCCGCGGCATGACGCGCGGCAGCGCGGCAGCGGTGGCGGCCGCGGACGAGGCCGTGGCGCAGGGCGTCGGCCCGGCCGCGGTGCTGGTCGCAGCGGGCGACGCGTGGGCGGCGAAGGCCGGCGGCACGTCGGGCGTGCTGTGGGGCGCGGCGCTGCGGTCGTTCGGCGACCTACTGCCGGATCACCGCGCGGCCATGGCCAACGACCTGACCGCGGGTGCCTCTGCGGCTCTCGCGGCGGTGCAGCGCCTGGGCCGGGCGGAGCTCGGCGACAAGACGCTGGTCGACGCGCTGGTGCCGTTCGTGGAGGAGCTGCGCGCTGCCGTCGAGGCGGGTGCGACCGGCACCGAGGCGTGGCAGCAGGCCGCGAAGGCGGCGACGAAGGCCGCCGAGAGCACCGCGGAGCTTCGGCCCCGCACCGGGCGCGCGAGGCCGCTGGCCGAGCGCAGCGTCGGAACCCCGGACCCGGGCGCGACGTCGCTGGCGCTCGCGCTCACCCGGATCGGGACGGTACTAGCCGGCGGTGCTGGGCTCGCCGGGAACGGGAAGGATGGCGAGAAGTGACTGAGCAGGCGCCGCTGCGCATCGTGGTCGGCTCCGACGACGCGGGGCTGCAGTACAAGGAAGCGCTGAAGAAGGACCTGGAGAACGATCCCCGGGTGGCCGGCGTGGTGGACGTGGGCGTCGGCTCGGACGAGCACACCGCGTACCCGCACGTGGCGGTCAACGCGGCCCGGCTGGTCGCCGAGGGCGAAGCGGACCGGGCGCTGCTGGTGTGCGGCACCGGGCTCGGCGTGGCGATCAGCGCGAACAAGGTGCCGGGCATCCGGGCCGTCACCGCGCACGACAGCTACTCGGTGGAGCGGTCGGTGCTCAGCAACAATGCCCAGGTGCTGTGCTTCGGCCAGCGCGTGGTCGGCTTGGAGCTGGCCCGGAAGCTGGCGTCGGAGTGGCTGGAGCACCGGTTCGACGAGTCTTCGCCATCGGCGGAGAAGGTCGCCGCGATCAAGGGCTACGAGTCGGCGCCGGAATCTTCCGGCGCCACCTGCTGAACGAGGGATGAAGTGAGCAGTTCGCGTTTGGCCGAGCAACGGCGCGAGGTCATCGAGATCGCCCGGCGGATGACGTCGGACCGGCTGGTGGTCGGCACGTCCGGGAACGTGTCGGTCCGCAGCGGCGATCTGGTGGCGGTGACACCGTCCGGCGTCGACTACGACAAGCTGGCGGTGGCCGACATCCCGCTGGTGGACCTCACCGGCGAGGTGGTGGAGGGAGACCTCAAGCCGACGTCGGAACTGCCGATGCACCTCGCCGCCTACCAGCGGCACGACGCCGGGGCAGTGGTGCACACGCATTCGCTGAACGCGACGGCGTTGTCGTTGCTGCGCAACGACGTTCCGGCGGTGCACTACCAGCTCGCGGACTTCGGCGGCACCGTGCAGGTGGCGGAGTACGCCACGTTCGGCAGCGACCAGCTGGCCGAGACGATGTCCAAGGCGCTGGAAGGACGCACCGGGTGCATCCTCCGGAACCACGGAACGATCACCATCGGGGCGAGCCTGTCGCAGGCCTACAACAGGGCGCGGCAGCTGGAGTGGCTCTGCGAACTCTGGCTGACCGCGAGCCGAACGGGCGAACCGAGCCTGCTCAGCGACGCGGAACTCGCGCGCTGCGCGGAACTGTTCGCGGGCTACGGCCAGAAGTAGCACGGAGCTCGATGTCGCGGGCCGCGCACCGGCGCGTCCCGCGACATCGTCATTTCCGGCCCCGACGGACCTGCTTCACCTCGCGGTCGACGGCCCAGGCGTCGCCGACCGGCCCGATGTGGCCGAGTTTGTCGGGGTTGATCACGCTGCGGATGGCCTGGATCTGCCCGTCGAGCACATCGAGGACCATGGCGTGCAGGATCTTGCCGTCCCGGTCGCGGAAGATGGCGCCGGGCTGGCCGTTGACCTCGCGCGGCTCGAACATCACGTCGATCTGGATCAGCCAGGGGAAGACGGTGCCCAGCACCCGGGCCACGTTCTCGGCACCGACGACGGCCCGGGCCAGCTGCGGAGCCTTCCCGCCGCCGTCCCCGACCAAATGCACGTCGGCGGCCAGCAGGCTCTGCAGCGAGCCCACATCGCCGTCCTTCAACGCATCGAAGAACCGCGTCGCCAGCTCCTGCCGCTCCTGCCGATCGGCCGCGAACCTCGGCCGCCCGGCCTCCATATGACGTCGCGCCCGCACCAGCAGCTGCCGACAGGCCGACTCCGAGCGCCCCACCGCCGCAGCGATGTCGTCGAACCCGAAGGCGAACACGTCCCGAAGCACGAACACCGCCCGCTCCAGCGGGCTGAGCCGCTCCAACAGCAGCAGCGCCGCCATCGACACCGAGTCGGCCAGCTCCGCCGCCCGGCCCGGATCCTGGTAGGGATCGTTGAGCAACGGCTCGGGAAACCACGGACCGACGTACTCCTCGCGCCGCACCCGCGCGGAACGCAGCACGTCGATCGCGATCCGCGTCACCGTGGCGGACAGGAAGGCCTTGGTCGACGTGGGCAGGGTCGAAGAGCGGTCGAAGCGCAGCCACGTCTCCTGCACCGCGTCCTCGGCCTCACCGACACTGCTCAGGATCCGATAGGCGATCGAGAACAGCAGCGGCCGCAGCTCTTCGAACTCCTCGACCTTGCTCACGCCGACTCTCCTCCCGTTGAAGCTGTAGTTCAGTGGAACTGCCCGGGCACGTAGTCGCCGGCCGGTTGCTGGGTGATGATGTTCAGCCGGTTCACCATGTTCATGAAGGAAACCATGAGCACCAGGGCGGTGAGCTGCTCCTCGTCGTAGTGCTTGGCGGCGCGCGCCCACACGTCGTCGCTGACACCGGTGGCCGCATCCGCGACCCGGGTTCCCTCCTCCGCCAGTTCCAGAGCGGCACGCTCGGCCTCGGTGAAGACCGTGGCCTCCCGCCACGCCACGACCAGGTTCAGCCGCACCGAGGTCTCACCGGCAACGGCGGCATCCTTCGTGTGCATGTCGATGCAGGCGGCGCAGCCGTTGATCTGGCTCACGCGCAGCGCAACCAACTCCTGCGTCGTGGCGGGCAGCGGGCCTTCCTTGAGTGCCTTGCCCGCCGACATGAGGTACTTGCTGGCCTTGGCGGCGATCGGGCTGGCGAGGTAGTTCAGTCGCGCGTCCATGATGTGCTCCTCCGTGGTCGTCAGTGGCTACACCTCCCGAGACGAGGTGACTCGACTCCCTGTGACATCGCAGAATGTGACCTGCGTCTCCTAGCTGCGGGCATGTGTGCTTCCCAGGTCCCGGCCCGTCCGGTCGACACCTGGTTCGGCGTTGGCGCGTGGAGCGGCTGCAGGCCGAACAACTCCGACAAACGGGCAGCTCCACATCCGGGCGTCATAATTCGCCCGCCGGGCCCCGTGGTGCGGGGATGAGGTCCCGGAGGTACTCGCGGTGTTGGGTGGGTAGTGCTGTGCCGCCTGGTCTGGGTGTTCGTCTGGGGTCCATTGTGGGCGGTGGGATGAACTGGGGTCTCCCGTCGTGCATGGTGATGTCCCAGCGTTGGTTGTGGAGTGTGCGGTGGTGGTGTGCGCAGAGCATCACCATGTTGTCCAGATCGGTTGCGCCACCGTCGGCCCAGTGCCGGACGTGGTGCGCTTCCGGTGTCCCCGGCGGCCGGTCACACCCCGGGAAGGCGCACACGCCATCGCGCCGAAGCAACGCGGCTCGAATGTGAGTGGGTGCGGTTCGTTTCGCCCGGCCGACATCCAGCGGCAGACTGTCACCGCCAAGCACCATCGGTAGGATTTCGGCGTCGCACGCGATGCGGCGGGCGTTGTGGGCGGTGATGGCGCGTTCGGTGTTGAGTGTGCCGGGCATGCCGTCCTCGCCGATGACCTCCAAGCCCCGCTTGAGGTCGTCGAAGTCGATGGCGATGGTCATCTGCGGCCGCTGCCCGCCGGTGCGGGGCGTCCCGTCGTGGTCCAGTGCCAGGTCCAGCAATGCGGCGAATCCGTCGGCGTTGCGCTGCCCGGTCGTGCTGGGGTCTTTCTCGCCGTCGATCTCGGGCCGGGGTGCGGCCAGCGGTTGCATGAGCGCAGCGAATTTCGCCCCCGTCTCGCGGTCCAGTTTCGCTTTGATGACGGTCATCCCGTCCCGGGTGGTGCCGTAGTACAACTCCCGTGCTTCGTGCTGGGTTTCCTCGTCGCGGTACGCGCCGTCCTGGTCGAGGAGGTAGCGGATGCGTTCGGCGAGTTTCTCCAGTTCCCTCGGCGACATCGTCCGCGCATACCCGGCAAGCGTTGATTCGACCTCGGCGACCTGGTGGCAGCGGGCGTACTCGGGTAGGCGGCGGATTCCGTTGACGATGACGCGCGCGTGCTCCAGCCCGATCTCACCCTCCGACAAGGCGGCGGCGGTGTCGGGCAGGTCGGGTGGCATGAGCTCGCCGTGGAAGGTTTGCCGGTCTTCGACGTTGCGGGCGACTGTGACGCGGGTTTTCGCGTCACGCGGGTCGATGTTGAGCAGTCCCTGCAACCAGACCTGCAGCGACCGGGCGGTGGTCTCGGTACGAATGCTTCGGTGGTCGGCCTCGGCGATGTATTGCAGTTGCTCCCACATCAGTACCCGCATCTCCTTTTCCAGTTCTTGGATGCGGGTGGCGAGTTCGGTGTCGGTGCAGGACACCGCCGACCACGGACCAGTGAGGTCCCTGGTCGCATCAGGGGTGTTCAGTAGCGGTGTCATGCCACAATTGTCCCGCACTCGAACGCGCGTTCGCACGTTTTTTGTGGTCGCTTGATCAGGTGAAACACCCCGCCACAGGTCGCGAAAACGGTTCCATGTCAAGGGAAACGGTCACGACACGCCGAAGGCGACCCCATCCACCGCCAAGCCCGCGCCGCCATCGGTCATGCGTGCCGCGCCCGGCGACCAGGGCTGGCTTCCCGCGAAGTCGCGCCATCCCAGCAATGGCCGGACCGCTGTAACGGAACCCCCGAAACCAAAACTCCACCGGCCTCAACAAACCCGAAAACGCCCACCCCGCAACGCAAGCCGCGAACGGGCCGGCCCACTCCGGGCCATCCCCGCGATACAAAGCCGCTCTGGGGCTGCGGGTCGGATGTCAAGCCTGAAACCCCGAAGGGGCGGCCGCGAGGCCGGG
>NZ_JBSGJZ010000062.1:0-41901 GCF_053605825.1 Saccharopolyspora sp. NPDC003752
AACATCAGCAATGTTGCGTCAGCGCTTTGACCTGCGGTTTTCCGAATTTTGGCGTTTGAAGATGAATCACGGCGTCTGGCTGCAATGTAGCAGGTCAGCCCGCGTTTTCTTCGGCCTCGATCACGACATCTGAAGTCGCCTGCTGGTCGAGGTCTGCCCCAGAATCTGCCCCAGCTGCCCCATGGATCAGGATCAGCGGCGGAGCCTGGCCGAGAGCAGCGATCAGCCGCTCTCTGGCGGCGGGAGTCTGCTGTACGTACTCCTTGGTCTGCCTGATGTCCGCGTGCCCCATCGCCTCAGCGAGGGCGAACACGTCGAGCCCGCCCTCCGCCGCGCGCGTCGCGAAACCGCGGCGACCCGCATACATCGACACCCTAGGCACTTTCGCCTTTTCCGCCGCCAGCCGCATGCATCGCCCGACGCTATCGGGACGCATGGGCCGCCCCCGCTTGGAGATGAACACTAACGCGCTCGAGCACGTGGTCGCGTCGGTATGTTCAAGCCCGCAGCCGCCAGTGAGGTTGCGGCCGTCGAGCTGACGGTCCAGGATCACGATCGCTTTGGGCGTCAGGGGCACCGCGCGCATGTCCTCATCCTTGGGGTACGGGCGGATGACGCCGCGCCGCGCCACCATGACTTCGCAAACGAGCATCCAGCCGCGTTCCCGGTCGACGTAATGCACATGCAGACCGCATAGTTCGCCTGGGCGGAGTCCCGTTTCGAGTCCGAAGTCCACTGCGTCGCGGTAGTCTCCACGCAGGAACTCGCCCATCTTCTCCGCATTGTCCGATGCAAGGTACGGCTTCGCCCGCTTAGTGCGCTTGGGGAGCTTGACGCCCATACATGGGGACGCCGTTAGAACACCCTTCTCCTTCGCTGTCGTCATCGATCCTTGGAACACGGCATAGATCCGATGTACGTAACTGGGCGCCGGCGGCCTGTCGAGCTTCCAGCCGTCGATCCGGCCAGCTGCGATATCGTCCACCCATTCCTGAATACCCTTGTCCGGGCTGCCTTTGGTCGTGATCTTGTTCAACTGCACATCCCCCCACTTTGGGCGGACGTACTTCTTGACCAGACAGCGCTCCGTAGCTTCGGTGTCCGACAGCCCCGTGTACCGGCCTTCTGTGATCCTGTCCCACCAGTCGCCCCACGTGATGCGTGCGGATTCCTGGCCGTGATCGATGGCGGCCTTCCGGGATGCCTCGACTTCCTTCTCCTTCGCGGCGTCCCGTGCGTCCTTCTTCCGCGTGAACTTCTTCGTTCGCCCGGTCGCGGGATCCTTGACGTACTGCTTTTTCCCGGCCGAGTCGCGGTATCCGCCGCGGTATCCGCCGCCCGGTAACGGGTCAGCCCAGGCCATATCGCCTCCTTAGATCGTTGTTCGTCGCACCCTGCCCACTGCGGACAGGCAGGCGTGCGGGTCTACTCCGGGGTGTGGTCGCACCCGTAGGCATCGGTCCTTTTCGTGTGGCTTGCCCTGGTCGTGCTTGCTGTCGTCGAGGCGCTCCGCCTCGTCGTCGTTGGAGCGCTCCGTCGGACTTGGTTCTGTGGTGTTGGTCGGGGTGGTGCTTGGCTGCTCTCGCGTGTTCGACGTGGCCGGCGCGCTCGTGGCTGAATCGGGTGGCGCTGATGGCGGCTCGGGCTCGCTGCTCAACGTGGCCGGCGTGCTCGTCGTGGTGTCCGGCGTGCTTGATGGCTGGGGTGCCGTCGGCGTGAGTGTCGTGACTTCGGTCTCGCGTGGTCCCGGCGTCGGCAGGACTCGTGTCTTGTGCGGCTGGGGTGGCGACTCGCCGCGGGCATCTCGTTCGGTCGCCGGAACCAGCACGATGGCCATGACCACCACGCCGGTGGATGCCGTCGCCGCCGTCAACGCGAAGGCCGCCGTGTGGTCCCGCAGCTGGCGCAGCGCCCAGACCGCGCCGCTGAGGGTCAGCAGTACAACGGTGAGCAGTCCACCTTTGATGAGCTGCCAGCTGTGCTTGCGTTCATCGCGGGCTCGTTGCTCCTGCTCGATTCGGGAGATCTCCGCGTCGATGCGGTCGCGCATCTGCTTCAGCTCGACCAGCCAACGCTGATCATCCACTCGGGTCATTCGACGTCCTTTTAGGCGTAATGGTCTACGCCTGGTAGTCGAATGACTACGCCAAATCGTTGCAAAAGCCTCGATCGGCCCTAAGCGAACGGTAGTCCGAAGTGGTCACTTACCCGGAGCGCCGCTGCTGCTCGATGAACTGGTCGACGCGCGCCATGAGCTCGTTGAAGTCCCGGCGCAGGTTCTCGCGGAACTCCTCCGCCGCCTCTGCTGGATCAACGGGCGCCGGCGCCGACTGCGCCTGCTCGATCGGCTCGGCACCTTCGAGTACGGCCCGTACGCTGCCGGGGGGCCAGTCGAGCCCGCGTTCAATGGACGCCTGCACGGTTGGGCTGACGGGCTCGTGCTTCAGCTCCAGTCGCTGAAGCGTCTTGTCTGAGACACCGATGTGCTCGGCGAAACTACGGCGCGCCCGGAATCCGGCGTCGACGCGTGCGCGGGTGACGTAGTCCGCAAGTCTCTTCCAGTCTCTTCCGGGCATGTCCGAAGCATGCCTTATCGGTCTAGTGCTGTCCACGCGGCAGGGGGGTCGGCGACGCTTCTGTCTCGTCAGGTACCGCACCTGTCCTCCTCGGGTGGGTTCTTCTAGGTTCTTCTTACCTCCTCTATCTTCTCCAGTTCAACCCCAACCGTGAAACTGTCCTCTAATTTCTTGCTGAGTCTCCCATGGTGTCCTATGTTGTCCTCATGGCAGACCCCCGAGGCACCAATATCCGGACACTCCGCGAGCAGCGCGGCGTCAACCGAAGCGACTTCGCCGCCGCTGTCGGCGTCTCCTACAAGCACCTCTACGGGATCGAGACCGGGACCAACACCGCCGCCGTTGAGACTTTGTACCGGATCGCCAACCACCTGGGCGTCGACATTGACCAGGTGATGGCCCGGCCCAAGGTCGGCGCGGCATGACCGGCGACGCCCACCCGACCAAGGGCCCGGTGCCGACGCACCCGATCCCGCCGCCCCGGCCGACCAATCCGCGCGTCGACGGCGCCGCCGCAGTTCCCTCGCCGTGGATGACCGTTCGCGAGACGGCCGACTACACCCGCCGCCACAAGGACACCGTGTTGCGCGCGCTCCGCGAGTACCAGCGCACCGACGGCCGAAGCGGACTGCGGGGCGCCCAGCCGAAACCGCACGCCTGCTACCGCGTGCGCCGCGACGACGCCGACCGGTGGATGGCAGGCGAGGCACCCGCCCGCCCGCGGCGACTCGCCCACGCCTGATTCCCCCAACAGAAACGCGGGCCGCCGCTCCCCGCCAAGAGCGCGGCGCCCCGCTCACCACGAGAGAACGGAACTCTCAATGGCTGCAACGAAGCCTATCCCGCCGGAAACCGACGCCGAACGAACCGACGCCTCGCCCACCCTGCTGGTGGCGTTGGGCATGCACACCGAATCCCGTGCCCGCGCCGACCACGACTTGGTCGAGCAGGACAACCGCGCCTGGCTCGCGATGCCCGGCCGGCCCTGCAACGGCGGCGCCTGGAACTCGTGCGCCACGCCCGGGGTGTGGGAGCTGCGCGGCTACGTCGGCCGCGCGTTCTGCACGTACCACGCGGCGGCGCGGCTGCGGATCGCCGACCAGCTCGCGGAGGTGACCCGATGATCGACCACCGCGCCAAGGCCGAACAGCTGCTCACCGACGGGGACCGGACAGACCGGTGGGTCACCGAGGCGCACGTGCACGCCACGATCGCGCTCGTCGACGCCATCCGGCAGACCGCGCCCGCTGAGCCCGCGGCTACCGCGGCCGAGCAGACCGCCGCCGAGCCGCTGACCCCGGAGCAGGTCGCCAACCGACAGGCTCTCGTCGCCCGCCTGCGTGCCGCTGGTGGCGACGCCAAGACCGCCAACCCCGGACAGTACGGACGAAGCCTCGGTGTGCTGATCGCGTTCCTCGCCCACATCGTCGAGGACCCCACGCAGCCGCTCGGGCTCATGCCGCGCCACGCCGCGCTCGTCGCCGACTACCTCGCCGAGCAGGCCCAACGCGCCGCCGAGCCGGAGGTGACCCGGTGACCGCCCCCGCGCCCGCCCCGGTGCTGCTGCCGCTGCTGGGCACCCCGTGCGCCGTCTGCGCCCACCCCGCCCGCTGGGTCGACACAGACCGCCACGTGGTGCACGTCGACCTGCGCCTGCGCCCGTGCCCGCTCCCCGCCAACCCCACCGCCACGCCCGCCGTTCCCGCCGATCTCGCCGAGGTGACCCGATGACCACCACCGAATCCATCAGCAACGAGGTGCTCGCCACCTTCGACCGGATCGTGGACGCCGGACAGAACGTGCCGCTGCCCGAGCTGAAGAAGCGGTTCGCCACCTCGAAGCACTTCCGGTACCGGGACCACCAGCTGTACCGGACCCTGATCGAGCTGCCGGTGACCATCGACATGATCACGGGCGGCACGTCGACCGCGGTCTGCAAGATCCTCGACGGCCTGCGTGAACTCCACGGCGATGACCTGCTGTTCAGCTTCGAAGGACGCGGCGACCAGGTCACCTTGCAGGTTCGGACCTGGCGTGACGAGGCCACGTTGCGGGCCCTGTGGCGGGAGTACGCCGAGGACGAGTACAAGAGCACGGTTCTCGCCAGCGGTGGTGCGGCATGAGCGACCGACTCGACGAGATCAAGGCCCGAGCCGCCAAGGCGACAACCGGCCCGTGGGGCTGGTTCGGCAACACCGACGCCCGGAACGTCTACCTGTCCACGAAGTACTGGGGCAGGCAGATCGTGATGGACTTCGCCCGCTGGGGCATGCAGTCCGCTCGCCCCCGCTTCGCCGACGGCCGCACCTTCCGCCCGAACCCCGATGGTTGGCACGACTTCGGCGGGTCCGGGCTCATGGTCGACGCTGACCAGCTCGCCCGCTTCGAGGTCGGCCCGACCGCCACCAGCCGCATCGACCGGCGCGTCTACCGGGCCGACATCACCGGGTTCCGCAACCCCGACGCGACGTTCATCGAGCACAGCAGGGCCGACGTCGACTGGTTGGTGGCCGAAGTCGACCGGCTGCGCGCCGCGCTCGCCGCCGTGCGCCGCACCCACCAGCCCGACGGCGACGGCGATTGCACCGCGTGCGGGGTCGACACCTACGAGGACCCGATCCCGTGGCCCTGCGCCACCGTGCGGGCCCTCGACGAGACCCCGGTGGTGGCCCCGTGACCGCGTTGATCGTGACGTTCGCGCAGCCGCCCGCCTGCCCGCTGTGCGACGGCCACCGGGCCGTCGAGGTGCAGCCCCTCGACGGCCGCGCCCCGGCCCGGATCGTCTGCCCGCTGTGCACCACCCCCGACCCCCTCCACTGCGCCCTTGCGCCGCGAAAGGACATCCGAGCATGACCAAGACCAGCCCCCGCCAACGGCTCGTGCGGGGCATCGTGCGAGTGGACTACCCCAACTACCACCGCTACAAGATCGACGGCCGGTGGGCGATCGGCGTCACCACCGCGTTGAAGGGCATCCCGAAGGACGACGCGCTGAAGCGCTGGGCGGCCCGGCTGGTGGCCAAGCATGCGGTGGAGAACGTCTGGGATCTCAAGCGGATGATCGACAGGGACGGCAACGGCCCCGCGATCAGCTACCTGAAGGAACTGCCGAACCAGCGTCGCAACGAGGCCGCGGTGCGCGGCACCGACGTGCACAAGCTGGCCGAGCGCTACATCCAGGGCGACGTGATCGAGGTGCCCGAACACCTCGAACCCTACGTGCGCGGATACGCGGCCTACATCGAGGATTTCAACCCGACGACTGTCCACGAAGAACTGACGGTCGCCAACCGCACGCACAACTACGCGGGCACGCTCGACTCGATCCAGGACATCCCCGGCATCGGCCGGGCGCTGGTGGACTACAAGACCAGCGGCGGAATCTACGGCGAGTACGCGTTGCAATGCGTCGCCTACCGCCGCGCCGAGATCTACCTTGACGCCAACGGCGACGAGCAGCCGATGATCCCGGTCGATCGGGTGTTCATCCTGCACATCCAACCCGACGACTACGCGCTGATCCCGGTGCAGGCCGACGACAACGCGTTCGCCGCCTACCTCGCGGCGCAGGCCAACTACGTGTCCAACGTCCAGGGCCGCAAGCTGGAAAAGCTGCTCGGTGCCCCGCTGGTGCCGCCGGTGGGTGATGCCGCGTGAGCACGGATTTCGACGCCGAGACCTACAACGACGTCGCGACCCGAATCCGCGAGTTCCGGGCGCAGTACCCGGCCGGCTCGCTGCGGCCCGCCGACCCTGCGGTGCCGTACCGGATCGAGCAGCTCGGCGAGCAGATCTACATCGTCGTTGTGGCCGCCGCATACCGGTCGCCCCATGACCAGCTGCCGGGCATCGGTATGGCCTACGAGCCGTTCCCCGGCCGCGACGACTACACCAAGGACGCCGAGTTGCAGAACGCGGAAACCTCGGCGTGGGGGCGGGCAATCGTCGCCGCGCTCGCCGCCGACACCCGGCGCGGCATCGCCTCGGCCGAGGAAATCAACGGCCGGGGTTCGGCTCGGCAGTTGGAACTCAGGCGCACGGTCTGGGCGAAAGCCGAAGAACGCGGCTGGATCCACGGCGACGACTACCGGTCGCTTGCGGAGAACTTCACCGCGTGGAGCAAGGGCGGCGACTTCACCAGCGCCGACGAATCGACCCTGCGCGACTACCTCAAGCACCTCGAACCGAAGCGCACCATGCGCCGCAGCAACGGGGGGAATCAGTGAAGCCCTCACCGAACACGCCGAGCGCGATCATCGGCGATTTCCTGCGCAGCGGAACGAAAGCGCTCGATCTCCACTACGCCGAGAACGTCTCGTTGGAAACCGCCCGCGACCTGCTGCGGGCCCTGGTTCCCGTCAACGCATTGGCCATCGTCGCGCTCATGGCCGAGTTGGAGCAGGTCGCACCGGACCGCGCTCGCCGGATCGCCGAACGGCTCGGCAACGCGTGGGACGCAGGCGACGACGTGTGGGAACTCCTGCACGACTGGCACGCCCGCCATGCGCACGGTCGACCGGTCGGGTTCGAGCCGCCCGCCACGCTCGATGTGGAGGTGCGACGGTGAGCGCCGCACAGCTCGCACTCGGCTACGCCGACCGGCACGAGGGGCAGGCCGCCGCACTCGCGGCGGCCACCGCCGGCCACCGCGACTACCGGCACCGCCTCGAAACCGCGCTCGCCGAGTTCGTCGCCGCCCGCACGCCGTTCACCGCCGACGACCTGCGCGCCGCCGCCGGGGATCCCGACGGTGACCGGCCGAACCTGCTGCCGTCGGTGATCGGTGTCGCCGCCGCGCAGCGGGTGATCGTGGCCGCTGGGGAGTACCGCAGCTGCCGCCGGGAACGCCGCGCGTCCCGCAACCGCGTGTGGATCGCCTGCCAGCCGGACGGGGATGCAGCGTGAGCGAGCACAACGCGCCGTTGAACCCGGTGGAGATCGAGCAGGCGATCCGCAAGTGCTCCGAGCGGATCCACGACGGGGTCAAGGTCACCACGGACGCCGAGAGCGAGGCGAAGCGGAAGCGGCGGGAGTACGAAGCCGCGCACGCACGCGCCTACCTCGACCACCAGGGCCCGGCGCATGAGAAGAAGTACGCCGCTGAGCTGGCGACCCAAGCGGAGCGCGAAGCGGCGGAGACCGCCGAGGTCGCGTTCCGGTACGCCGAGCGCACCGCCCGCGCCGTTGAGTCCGAGCTGCGCGCCTGGCAGTCCGTCGGCGCGTCGGTGCGGCTGATGTACGGCGTCGAGACCGGGGTGGGCCGATGAGCAAGCAGCTCACCGCCCGCACCCGCACCGTCGTCAAGCATCGCGCCGAACGGGGCGGCTGGCCGCTGTGCGAGCGCTGCGGCACCGCCCTCGGCACCAACGTGCACCACCGGCGTCCCCGCGGCGCGGGCGGCAGCAAGGACCCGGCGACGAACCTCCCGTCGAACCTCCTCCTGCTGTGCGGCAGCGGCACCACCGGATGCCACGGGTGGATCGAATCCCACCGCGCCATCGCCTACGAACACGGCTGGCTCCTGCACTCCTGGCAGATCCCGCTGGAGAGCCCCGTCCGAATCCATGACCGCGGCCTGGTGCTGCTCGACGACATCGGCGGCATGACCCCAGCTCTACCGCTCGGGGATGCGGCGTGAATCCGCGGACTCATCCGATCGCCGAGCGGGCGCGCTACCGGGCGTGCCTGCTCGGCGAGCAGCCCGCCGAAGTGCTCGACACCGCCGGCCGCGAGCGCCTGGTGGCCGAGCTGCACGACCTCGGCTGGACCGATCCCCAGATCGCCGCCCACTGCCGCATGACCACCTACACCACCGCGCGCATCCGCGACCGTCTGCGGCTTGCGCCGAACCGCCAAGGAACACGGAATGACCTGGTTCAAAGTGGACGACACGCTGCACTCGCACACGAAGGCCATGCGCGCGGGCGATGCTGCGATGGGGCTGTGGGTGCTGGCCGGGTCGTGGGCGAGTAACCAGCTCACCGACGGGTGGGTGCCCTCCTACGTGGCACGTCGGCTCAGCTCGAACGCCGACGAGCTCGCCGCGACGCTTGTGCGCGTCGGCCTGTGGACCCCCGGCGAGCACGAAGGCGAACCCGGCTGGTGGTTCCACGGCTGGCACGAGTACCAGCCCTCACGTGAGGACGTGGAGACCAAGCGCGCCGACGCCCGCGAGCGGATGCGCAAGATCCGCGCCCGCGGTACAGCCCGCCAGGCCGAACCCGCGCAGGACGGTTCGCCCGACGTTCGCGCGAACAATGCGGATGTTCGCGCGAACGAACCGCGAACGAACGCGGAACGTTCGCAGCACGTTCGCGACCCCCGACCCGACCCGTCCCGTCCCGAAGTTCCTTCTACCGAAGGAACTTCCGTGGAGACGCGCAAGCGCGCCACCGGACGCGCTACGCGCATCCCCGACGACTTCACCGTCACCCCCGAGATGATCGCGTGGGCCCGCGAGCACACCCCCGCCGTCGGCCGAACCGAGACCGACAAGTTCGTCGACTACTGGCGCGCGAAGTCCGGGCAGGGCGCAACGAAACGCGATTGGGTCGCGACGTGGCGCAACTGGATGCGACGCGCTCAGGAGGACGCAGAGCGCCGCGCACCTGCCCGCGCAGGGCAAACCACCAAGATGGACCGGATCGACGCCCTAGACGCGTTCCTGGTCCCGGATGAACCCCATCTGCGCGCGCTGCCGGGCGGTGCGGCATGAGCCTCACGCAGAACGAGATCGTCGGCGTGCTCAAGGTCGCCACTGCCTACGACGGCCGCCAGCGCGGCGAGGCCGACGTGGTCGCGTGGATGGACTCCGCCGCCCGCGCTGAGTGGACCTACCCCGAAGCCCTGGAAGCGGTGAAGGACCACTTCGCGTTCGACGGCAGCTGGATCGGCCCCGCGGTGGTGACCAAGCGGATCCAGGCCCGCCGCGACGCCGCCGAGCGCGCCCGGCTCGCCGAACTCGGCGCAGCCAAGCGCGCCGAACTCGAATCCGGCACCACCGGCACCGCCGACCCCGAGCGCGTCCGGTCCGCTGTCGAGGCCGTCGCCAACCGGCTCGGCTGGCAGCGCAAGCCGAAGAAGACCCACGCGGCGCTCGCCGTCGCCTGCCCTCACTGCCAGGCCGCTCCCGGCCGCCCCTGCGCCCGCGTCATCCGCCGCGGCCACCGCGCAGGCGAATTCGTACCGCTGGCAGGCGTCCACGACTCCCGCGTGGACGCCCTCACGAACGGAGACCACTGACCATGTCCCTGCCCAAGATCAACGGCGAAGTCGCCCGGCTGTGGGCCGACCCCGAATTGCGCTGGACTCCCGGCGGCAAAGCCGTGGTGACCGTGCCGCTGGTGTTCAACAAGCGCAAGCGCACCGACGCCGGGGAATGGGAAGACGCCGGCTCGATGTTCGTCCGCGCCCAGGCGTGGGAGCAGTTCGCCGAGAACATCGCCGAGAGCCTGTCCAAGGGCGACGAGGTGATCGTGTCCGGTGAGCTGTCGGTGCGCGACTACGACCGCAAGGACGGCAGCAAGGGCCAGTCCATCGAGCTCGCCCTGTACGCCATCGGCCCGAACCTCAAGCGCCACATGGCCAAGACGTTGCGAATCGACCGCCAAGGCGTGCCCGAGCCCGCGCCCACCGCCGACCCGTGGGCCAACGCGCCCCGCGGCGGCAACTCCACCGACGAACCCCCGTTCTGACCCGAACCGGAGCAACCCCGTGACCAACATCGCAGGCGTCGACCTCTCTCTTGTCAGCACCGGACTCGCCCGCGTCACCCACGGCGCCGGCCGCTGGGTTGCCGACACCAGCACTATCCCCACCAAGGGCCACCGCGACGACACGTTGCAGCAGCGGCACGACCGCATCCGCCGCATCGGCGACAAGGTCCGCGACTGGTGCCGCAACGCCGACTTGGTCGTGGTCGAGGGCCCGTCACACGGATCCCGTGGCGGCAGCCCCGTCGACCGGTACGGGCTGTGGTGGCGCGTCGTCGGCCGCCTGCTCGACGCCGAGCTGCCGGTGGCCGTAGTCGCACCAACCACCCGAGCGAAGTTCGCCGCAGGCAAGGGCAACGCCGACAAGGCCGCCGTCGCGGTCGCCGCCGCCCGCATCTGGCCGGACGCCGAGATCACCGGCAGCGACGAGGCCGATGCCCTCGTGCTCGCGTCGATCGGCGCCTGCCTGCTCGGCCTCCCCGTGCTGTTCGACCTGCCGAAGTACCGCACCGACGCGCTCGCCGCCGTGCAGCGCCCGGCCCCGCTGGAGGCAATCGCATGACCACGATCGACCTGGACACCGCGCCCTGCATCCTCGATCGCTGCACCCGCGCCGCCGAGCCCGGCCGCTACACCTGCGAGCCCTGCGCCGAGCGGATGCGCTGCTGGCTCCGCGAGATCGACGACTACGCCGCCCCCCTCACCGCCGCACCCGGCCGCGGCGGCGATGGTGGCCGGCGGTCCCCCGGCTACGGCAGCAGGCCACCCGCGAACCTCGACGTGATCGCCGCCTTCGACCCCCGCAGCGTCGGACACGTGATCGGACCCGACGACACCGACGACGCCACCCGATCCATCATCGGCACCGTGAACCGCTTGTGCGGCTGGGTGCACTCCGAGTTGCTGCGGCTCGACGCGGACCACCGGCCGCCGTCGCGAGACTTGACGATCACCAGGGGCACCGGGTGGCTACGCGGATACATCGACTGGTGCACCACGCAGCCATGGGCCGATGATCTCGCCGACGACATCCGCGAGCTTCACGTCCAGGTGCAGCGGCTCGCCGGAAACTCGACCCGGCCGCTCGCCCCGTGCTGGGACTGCGGCGGCCCGCTGTGGCCGGTCGGCGATACCGACACGCTCGCAGTGCGCTGCGGGGACTGCGGCAACTCCTACGATGGGTTGGCGTTGCTCGACCTCGGGCAGCGGCTCGCATTCGAGATGATGGGGGCAGCGTGACCACGGAGCAGCAGCGCGCGAAGTACCGCGCCGAGCAGGACCTCATCACCAAGGCCGCCGAGACGCTCCGTCAGCAGTCCCGCCGACAGCAGGCCGAAAGCCAGATTGGCCACGCCCCAGTCGTACCCGCCGACCGGTACGTGTTCGTTGGATTCCTCGACGAACTCGCCCTTGCCGCCGGCCGCGGCGCGCTCCCGGACGGCGTCCGCCGGAAGGGATTGGAGCTCTGCGAGGCCATGCTCACCGACGCCGCCTCGTTCGACGACCGCATGGCCGCCAGCATGGAAGCCGCGAAGGAAACCGAGGCGAAGTTCTGGCAGCGCGCGGCCAAGCTCGGCGTCACCGAGCCGCAGGCGTGGCAGACCCTTCGCAATGTCCTCGCCGAGATTCAGGACGGCGCCGACCACGCCGACCCGTGGTCTGTCGCCGCCGCCCGCCTCGGCGCAGATCCACAGTGGAACCCGGAGTCTGCATCGTGAGCCGGTACGCGCCGATCGTCCGCTACACCAACCGCGGCGCCTTGGTCGACCGCGCCACCCTCGCGCGGCTACTCGGCCGCTCCGTGCACACCATCCGTGCCGCCTGCACCGTCGTCGACCGCGACAAGGATGGTCGGCCGTTGTACGACGCCAAGACCTGCGCCGAACAGCTCGCGAAGGTCGCCACGCGGAACCGTCAACCCAAGTTGACCGCCGTTGGCTGACCGTGCTTAAATCACCCTGCAGCGGGTAGAAGTGTGCCCGCATCCTTCCGGGAACCAATTGGTTCGGTCGAACCGGCGCGGTCGGAGTTGCTTCGTGCGCCGAGCCCGAACCCACTGGCGAAGCGCCACGTAGCAGGGCACGGCCCGATCACCAACGAATCCAGTCGGTAGCACCCCTTGCCTGTGGCACTACGTCATCCGCCCAAGGTCAACTGCGTCATCCCCGCTCGGGCCGTCGTTTCGTCGACCGGAACCTTGCCGCGGTGCGACACCTCGACCTGGTAGAAATCCTGGCCACCCGGTACATCCGGCACGGTGAACCCGAACACGCACGCCCCATCGTTGCGGTGCACCGACTGCGTCAACCGACCCGACGCAACAAGCGTGCCCTGCTGGTCGTACACGTAGACCCCGGCGCCCACGGTGATGTCGTTGTACCCGCGGTATCCGGCACAGCCCGTGGTCGTGCTCGTCGCCCCGTCGGTCAACGTCATCGCGCCCTGCAGCTCGAAGCGGTCCCCGCTCGACGCCCACGACGCGATACCCCACGTGACGCCGAGCAGCGCGACGGCCGATCCGAACCCCGCACCGAACATCAACCACCGACTACGCCCCCCACTGCGCGGACGTAACCCGCCGCCATCCCCGGGGGCAGGCAGGTCGCCCGGCGCCAGCTCGGCAGCTCGGTCGGCGACATGGTCGTGGCGGATTCTCGGCATGACGGTGGACCCCTCGATTCAGTGCGCTACCGCAGCGCATGCAACTACTCATCGGCGACCACCGCCGGCCGTTAGCGCCTCGGGTGCAGGAGGGCACGAAGGATGGCACGGCCCTGCAACGTCCACGGCTGCCCGAACACCGCAACAAGCCGAGGCCGATGCCGCGACTGCGTGCGCCAGTGGGAGGCAGGGCAGCGCGCCACCGTGCCCACCAAGGCAGCACGAACGTGGGCCGTGCGGCAACACCGAGCCGATGCGGTCCGACGACACCGCGCCCAGTTCGGCGACTGGTGCAGCGGCTACAAGCGAGCGCCGCACCACGCAACGGACCTGACCGCCGACGATCCAACACCGATCGCAGCAGGTGGAGATCCGATGCAGGAACTCGTCGTGCTCTGCCGGTCGTGCAACGGGCGCAAGCGAGCGTCGATCGACGAACAGTGATCGTTGATCAACAACCGCGACACCGACCCCGGGGGGATACCCCCTTCCCCCGAATTCCGCTCCGCCGTGGCCAAGGGCGGCGCGGGTGCGTACGAGTCTGGGAAAGCCGTTCTGGAGGTGAGCCGCCGTGCCTGGAATGGGACCGCCGCCGAACCCGAACGCGCGCCGGCGCAACGCTCGCCCGGCGATGATGCAGCTGCCCTCCGAAGGCCGTAAGGGGCCCGTGCCGGAGTGGCCGCTGCCGGAGAACCTGAACCTGATGGTGTCGCTGCAGATGGCGCAGCAAACCGTCGACGAGCTCTCGGCGCGCGAAGACCTGACCCCCGCCGAGAAACGCAAGCTCAACAAGGCGTTGGAACAAGTCGTGTTCCTGGACTACAAGGCGCAGCACGTCCGAGACGCCGAGCTGGCGCTGTGGCGCGAGCTGTGGGCGACTCCGCAGGCCGTGGCGTGGGAACGGCTCGGCTACAACCGCGAAGTCGCGCAGTACGTGCGGTTCAAGGTCGACGCCGAGTGGGGAAACCTCGACGCGGCCAAGGAATCCCGCCAGTACTCCGACCGGCTCGGCCTGACGCCGTTGGCGATGCTCCGGCTTCAGTGGCAGATCGTCGAGGACGAGACCGCCGAGCAGCGATCCGTGAGCGCGTCGACCGCCCGGAAGCGCGCGACGCCGCGCGACCGGTTGAAGGTGGTGGCGGACGATGTCGTGGAGGGGACCGGAACATCCGGGTGAGTTCCCGACGCTGGGGTGGGCCCTCGGCGAGTGGATCGAGGCCCACTGTGTGGTGCCCGACGGCGACCACAAGGGCGAGCCGTACACGCTGACCGACGAGATGTGGCGGTTCCTGGCGTTCCACTACCGGCTGCGGCTCGACGCGCAGACCGGGCAGAAACGCACCGCGTTCCGCTACCGACGGAGCCAGTTGGTCCGGCCGCAGAAGTGGGGCAAGGGCCCGTTCAGCGCGGCACTGATCTGCGCCGAGGCGGTCGGCCCGGCGCTGTTCGACGGCTGGGACGCCGACGGCGAGCCGGTCGGCCGGCCGTGGGCGACACCGCTGATCCAGATCACCGCGACCTCGGACGACCAGACCGACAACGTGTATCGGGCGCT
Organism: Saccharopolyspora sp. NPDC003752; assembly: GCF_053605825.1. NCBI lineage: Bacteria > Bacillati > Actinomycetota > Actinomycetes > Pseudonocardiales > Pseudonocardiaceae > Saccharopolyspora > Saccharopolyspora sp. NPDC003752. Next base: position 14,504 of record NZ_JBSGJZ010000062.1, read on the forward strand.
GCAGCCGATGATCGAGGAAGGCCCGCTTGTCGAGCTGATCCCCGACACCGGGTTGACGCGGATCAACCTGCCCGGCGGTGGCCTCATCGAGCCGGTGACGTCGAACGCGATGTCCCGACTCGGCCAGCCGGTGACGTTCTGCCTGCAGGACGAGACCGGAATCTGGGTGAAGTCCAACCGCGGGCAGCTGCTCGCCGATACCCAACGGCGCGGCCTCGCGGGCATGGGTGGCCGCTCGGTCGAAACGACGAACGGGTGGGATCCCACAGAGAACTCGGTGGCGCAGCAGACCGGCGAGGCGCGAGTGGACGACATCTACCGCGACCACGCCGAGGCGCCGCGCAACCTGTCGATCCGCAACAAGGCCGAGCGCCGGAAGATCCTGCGGATCGTCTACGGCGATTCCTGGTGGGTCGACCTCGACGGCATCGAAGCGGAGATCCTCGAACTGCTCGACAAGGGCGAGGATGCGCAGGCCGAACGGTTCTTCGCCAACCGCTGCAAGTCCGGTGTCGGGACGTGGCTGCGCGACGGGCTGTGGGAATCGCGCGAGGCCGTCGGCAGCGTCGCTCCGGGCACGCGGATCGTGTTGGGTTTCGACGGCTCGTCGTCGGAGGACTGGACGGCGATCCGGGCGGAAACGCTCGACGGCTACCAGTTCACCCCGTGCTACGGGCCCGACGCGCTACCAACGATCTGGAACCCGCACGAGCACGGCGGGGCGATCCCGCGGAGCGAGGTGCACGCCGCGGTGTCCGAGCTGTTCCGCCGCTACCGGGTGCAGCGCATGTACTGCGACCCGCGCGACTGGCAGACCGAGATCGAGGGCTGGGCCGTCGACCACGGCGAGGACCGAGTGATGGAGTGGCCGACCAACCGCGTCCGGCAGATGCACGAATCGCTGCTGCGGTTCGTCACCGACCTGTCGACCGGGGTGCTGACGCACGACCCGTGCCCGATCACCGAGCTGCACATGGGCAACGCCCGCAAGGTGGCGCGCCCCGGAGAGCGCTACATCCTCGGCAAACCATCCGGGCACCAGAAGATCGACGCCGCTGTGACCTCCGTGCTCGCGCACGAAGCGCGCTGCGACGCGGTCGCGGCCGGCACGCAGGAACGGCGCCGGGTTTCGACCGTCGCCTACGGATTCAACTAGCCGTCCAGGCCCGGCAGTTACCTGACATACACGCCAATATAGTCCGTATAACGGGCCTTGCCGGTTGGTCCTTCAGGCCCCGACGCTGTTCGAAATTTCATTTCCGCTGGCGATCCCGATGCCCTTTTGTCGTACGCCGGTAAGTCCTGGGCACTTGGATCATCAATCCGGTACAACTTAAGGTCCGTAAGGTTCGTTTTACTGTCGATCCGTTCTCCGTCGAACCTTGACACCGCGGACTCCGCAAACACTCGCGGCTTCTTACTGGAAAGAATCTGTTCAAATTCGTCAAACGAAAGTGTCACCAGCTCAGTATGATCTTGATGACCCCCCTCCAGAACCACCGGTTCCGCAAATAAGCGACGCACGTGCGGAGCTTTTTGTCCAGTCGGGCGATCAGTCCGAATTCCAATTCCGGTTATCGTGATCGATTCTCGGCCAGTATTAGACACTCCAATTAGAAAATCGTAGTCGTATGCCACCAAGGTCCCGTCGTCGTCAAATACCGGACCTTGCATAAAAGTACCTCTGACGCGGACGACATGGCCCGACCTTCGCCAGCTAGCAATCTGCCAGACCAGTATTCCCGTCGACACGAGAGCCGCATAAGTGGCAATGATTGCCGCATAGAGGGCGATAGCCGTACTTGCCGTCACGTCGGGCGACCTTACCAACACGATGGGCGTTGGGTGTGCCCGCTTTTCGCGGTCAGCGTCTGGGTGTTCATCGTTCCAACAACCCCGCTGGTTACTCATCGCTTGACCAGCGAAAACACACAGCTTGGGGGTGCCGCGATGGACCAACGAACGGCACGTGATCGCCTGGAAACGGGCTTGTACCTCTTGGGCAAGCAAGAGCGGCCGTTCAACCGGTGGCGGGACTACTACAACGGCGACCAGGACTTGCCGTACGCCCCGGAGGGCGTCAACGAGGAAGTCGACGAGCTCCGCGAGATGTCCATTGCGAACTGGATCAAACTCGTGGTGCGCACCGCTGTGCAGCGGCTCGCCGTCGACAACTTCCGCACCCACCGTGGGGAGGAGCTGACCGCGGCCGAGCAAAACGCCGCTGACCAGTGGGCATGGAAGCGCTGGCAGACCAACCGTCTCGACGGACGGCAGAAAATGGTCTACTCCGACCGCTACATCTACGGGCGCGGCATCGTGAGCGTGTGGCCCGCCGGCGGCGGCCGACCGGCGATCGTCCGCCCGGAGTCCCCACGCCGGGTGTGGTTACAGCAGTCGGCGGACGACCCGTTCGTCACCAACTGGTCGGTGAAGTCGTGGAGCGAGCACACGGTGAGCCGGTCGCCGCTGGCGGACCTCCGGCTGCGGCACGCCGTCGTCTACGACGACGACACGTTCTATCGGTTCCGTTGGGGCCCGGACGATCGCGGTTGGGTGCTGACCAAGCAGGACAAGAATCCGTTGGGCGAAGCGCCGTTCGTGGCGTTCCTCAACGACCCGGACACCGAGGGCAACAGCTCGTCCGAGGTCGAGTCGATGATCCGGCTGCAGGACTCGATCAACACGACCCGGTTCTACCTGATGCTGGCGATGGGGTTCGCGGCGTTCCGGCAGCGCGGGATCATCGGCTACGACCCGGTGCAGCGCGACGAGCACGGCAACGCGATTCTCGACGAGCAGGGCAACCCGAAGATCACCCCGCCGCCGCGGGCTGGTGTCGATCGCACGTGGGTTTTCCCGGGCGCGGACACGAAGATCTTCGAGTTCTCCGAGTCCAATTTGGAGAACTACATCAAGTCGCAGTCCAGCCACGTGCAGCACACTGCGGCTCTGACGCAAACCCCACCGCACTACCTGCTCGGCCAGCTGTCGAACCTCTCGGCCGAGGCGTTGACGGCGGCCGAGGCCACCCTCAACCGCAAGATCATCGACGCGCAGACCACCGACGGCGAGGCGTGGGAAGACGTGCAGCGCCGTGCCACGATCGCCGAGGGCGGCACCGCCGGCGACTGGGAATCGCAAACCGTGTGGCGCAACACCGAAACAGTGTCGATTGGGCAGATCGTCGATGCGATCACGAAGTTGGTCGGCGGTGAACCGGTGTTGCCGCCGGAAGCGGCGCGGGAGATGATCCCGGGCGCCACCGGTCAAGACCTGCGGCGCTGGAAGCAGATGGCGCAGGATCGCGAGAACGGTACGGCGGCGCGGATCGCCTCGGGTGACCTGGCCGACGCGCTCGCCGCGGTCAAAGCACCGATCCCGCAGGGGTAGGCCATGACCACCGCGGTAGGAGATCCGCTGCGGACCCTGGTCGCCGCCTACTACCGGGCTCAGCAGCAGTTGGCTGCCGACGTCGCCGACGGGGCGCAGGATGCTTGGTCGGCCGCGGGCCCAGCGCAGTGGCGCGAGGCGGCGCCGCGGCTGGCCGTGGCGGTGCTGCTCGCGCAGACCGTGGCCGCTACCAATGCGCAGGAGTACGTCAACGCGGCTCTGTTGGCGCAGGGCGTCGAACCGGATCCGGTCGCCGAGGTGTCGCCGTCGGCGTTCGCCGGCATCGCGCAGGCGACGCTGCCGCTCGACGCGATGCTGTCGTCTGCGCCGCTGACCACCTACTACCGATCGCGGCGGGCGGGGCTGATGTCGACCGAGGCGCAGCGCCGAGCGCTGCTGACGTTGATCACGGCAGCGATGACCGCCGTGCAGGACGCGGGGCGCTCCGCTGAAGGCGTGGCGGTCGTCGCGGCGAACAACGCCACCGGCTACGCCCGGATGCTCACCCCGCCGTCGTGCTCCCGGTGCGTGATCCTCGCTGGCCGCATCTACCGGCGGGCAACTCCGTTCCGCCGGCACCCGCGGTGCGACTGCCGACATGTACCGGTGGCCGAGGATTCCGACGACCTGACAACGAATCCGCGCCGCTACTTCCGGTCGCTGCCCGCCAATGAGCAGGACCAGGTGTTCGGTGTGGCTGGCGCGCAGGCGATCCGCGACGGCGCCGACATCAACCAGGTGGTCAACGCCCGCCAGGGCATCACGACCGTGAACGCCTACGGCGTCGAGGTCACCGCGACCACGACCGGAACGACTCGGCGAGCACTGTTCGGCGGCTACGAGATCCAGCCGGACGGCACGCTACGCCGGCGCGGTGCCTCCGAGATGCAGCGGATTCCGGGAGACCGGTATTCCAGAGCGCGGACGCCGCGGCTGATGCCGGAGGAGATCTACCGCTTGGCCGATGAGAACGGCTGGGACCGCGTCGAGCTGCTGCGGCAGCTGCGGCGCTTCGCATACCTGCTCTGACGCGCGAGGCGGCAGAGCGAGATCAACCACGGAGGACGGCGCGATGCCCGACACCACCACGACAATCCCCGGGCAGATCATCGGCTACCGCAAGGACGGCCGACCGATCCGCCTGCAGGCCGGCGGTTCCGAGGACGCATCCGCGGGCGAGGGACCGTCAACCGGTACGCCGACCGGTTCCCCGGCTGGCTCTGAGCAGAACCCGGGCGGCGAATCCAAGCTCGGCGACGCTGGCAAGGCCGCGATCGACAAGGAACGCCAGGCCGCCAAGGAAGCCCGTGCCACCGCGAAGGCGGCGCAGACCGAGCTGGAAGCGGTTCGGGCCGAGCTGGAGAAGCTGCAGGACGCGACCAAGTCCGACCAGGACAAGGCCATGGATAAGGCAGCGAAGGACGCCCGCACCGCGACGGTGCAGGAGTTCCACGCGCACCTGGTGCGCGCCGAGGCTCGCGCCGTCGCGGCCGAACTCGGGTTCCACGATCCGGCGGATGCCGCGCAGGCAGACCTGGCCGGCGTCAAGGTTGGCGGCGACTACGCCGTGGACGGTGCCAGCGTGCGCGCCGCGGTCGAGGCGCTGCTGACCAGCAAGCCCTATCTCGCCAAGAAGAACACCGCATCGGCCAGTGATGCGGGTATTGGCGCGTCAGGCGGTTCGGCTGCCCAGCACGACGTCTCGCCCGGTCTGGGGCGACTGCGCGCCGCCTACGCCGACTCCGCCACCAAGTAACCCGCTCCGGACTGCCGGGCGGGCAGAACCATCGAGAGAGGACGGTAACCCGTCATGGCAGTGACCCTTGCCGAATCCGCGCTGCTGTCGCAGAACGACCTGCAGCGCGGCGTGATCGAGACGTTCGTGCAGGAATCCCCGGTGCTGGACCGGCTGCCCCTGATGCCGATCGAGGGCAACGCCTACGCCTACAACGTCGAGGCCGCCCTGCCGGGCGTGGCGTTCCGGTCGGTGAACGAGGCATACGTGGAGTCCACCGGCACGGTCAACCAGAAGACCGAATCCCTGGTCATCCTCGGCGGCGACGCGGACGTGGACCGGTTCATCGTGCAGACCCGCGGCAACCTCAACGACCAGCGCGCGGTGCAGACCCGGCTGAAGGTCAAGGCCGCGTCCTACCTGTACCAGGACACGTTTTTCAACGGCGACGTCACCGTGAACTCGAAGGGGTTCGACGGGCTGCGGAAGCGGCTGACCGGCCCGCAGGTCATCGACACCGCCACCAACGGATCCCCCGTAGTCGGCGACACCACCACCGACATCCACGCGTTTTTCGACAAGCTCGACGAGCTCGTGGCCGCGGTCCCCGGCCTCTCCGCCGGAAACGGGGCGCTCTACGCCAACGGCAAGATCATCGCGAAGGTCAAGAGCGCGGGCCGGCGCTCGGGCGGTGTCGAGACCATCCGCGAAGACCTGACCGGCAAGCGGATCGTGACGTGGAACGGCATTCCGCTGCTGGATCCCGGCCAGAACCTCGCTGGCGGCGACATCCTGCCGTTGACCGAGACGCAGGGCACCGCCACCAACGCGTCGAGCATCTACGCGGTCAAGTTCGGGCAGGACGAGGGCGACCAGGCCGTCACGGGCCTGAACAACGGCGGCGTCATGGTCAAGGACCTCGGCGAGCTGCAGGAGAAGCCCGTCTACCGCACCCGGATCGAGTTCTACTGCGGCCTGGCGGTGTTCGGCCGCGGCGCGGCTCGGCTCCGTGGCGTGCTCAACGGCTGACGTAGGAGGACATCGACATGGCTACGCGCAAGCAGACCCGCCTCGACGACCACGTGGACGCGCCGTCCACGGTGCAGCCGGGCGACGCACCGGCCGACACGACCGACCCCGCCGAGCGGGCAACGTCGGTGACGCCCGACAAGGCCGCCGCGGCGGAGGGCGGGCACCTCACCGTGAACGCGGTGAAGCCGCTACCGGTGGAGACCACCGAGCGCGACACCGCCAACGACCGGATCGAGACCTACACCGCGACCCGGCCCGACGGCACCCCGGTGACGATCACCCGAAACGTGGAGACCGGCGAATCCACGGTGGTGGACCCGGCGGCGACGTCGAGCGAGTGAAGGGGGTGGCGATCGTGCCCTTGGACGTGACGTTCGACGACGTGCAGAAGCGCGCGGAGGCGGGCACGATCACCGCCGCCGACGAACCGCGCATCATCGAGCTGGTCGGCGATGCGCTCGCCGAGGCACGCCGCCTCGCGCCGTGCCTGGCAACCAGCACTGACGTTGACGTGCTCCGCACGGCCAAGGCGATCGTCTGCCGTGCGGTGCTTGCGGCGTCCACCATCCGGCCCGGCGTGACGTACGAGCAGTACCCGGAGTACGGCTACCGCGTCGACTCCACCACGGGGATGTTCACCAGCGACCAGGAGGACGAGCTACGCGGCCTGTGTTCGCAAGCGCCGCTGCCGGGCGTGTTCGAGATGACTCACCCTCTGGCATATCGACCGATGGGAAGGCCATGACCAACGACAACGTCGCGGTGGTGCGCGACAAGGACGGCCGCCGCGTGTGGGCTGCCCGCGAATCCAAGGTGGTCCGCGAGGGCATCGCGGCCGGCACGTACACGGAGGTGACCGATGCTGGCGCCTCGGATGCTGACTCCGGTGACGGTGGAAACGCCCGGCCCGCCGGTGGTGGATCCGACAACCGGAAGCGCCCGGCCCGGACCCGCGACAGTGGTGACGACACGGGCATACCTGGCCCAGCGTGACATCCGATCGCAGCAGGAGTACCAGGCCAACCAGACCACGGTGGTCGCTGACTTCCTGCTGCTGGTCCGCCCGGCCACCACGATCACGGCCGAGTCCACGGTGATCGGCCCGGACGGAATCCGGTACCGCGTCATCGGCGAAGTCGCCGACCGGCAGTCGCAGCTGTCCGGCGCCGTGCTCTACCGCGCCGCGTGGCTGCAGCTCGTCTCCGACTGGCAGGGGGTGCGCTGATGGCACGAGTACGGGTGCGCGTGTTCAACGCGCAGGCCCTCGCCGAGGCACGCAGGCTATCGACGGATGAGCGTGGCCGCATCGCTCGTGAAGCCGCGGCCGACGCGCGCGCCGACGCGCCGGTGCGCACTGGCGAATACCGTGACGGCATCGGCGTTCAGGTCGACGGCAACGAGGTGCGGTTGGTCGACACCGACCCGGAAGCGATCCACAAGGAATACGGGACGCTGGACACCGCGGCGCACGCGGTGCTCACCGACGCGGCCCGTAAACGCGGCCGGTATCGGGGGTGGACGCCGCGATGACCGCAGCGCTGCCGTGGGTTCCTGGCGCGGTGCGGGCGCTGCTGCTGGCCGATGCGGAGTTCTCCGCAGCCTGCGGCGGCTACTGCGCCCCGACCTCGCCCACGACGATCACGGGCCCGTTCGCGCAACTGCGGTTGGTCGGCAACTTCCCGCTCGCGGGCAACGTCGCGTTCCGGCCGCTGGTGCAGGTCGACGGATGGGCGCCGGCGTCGATGACCACCGTCGACCCGACCGCCGCCGCGTGGCGCGTGGCGGCGGAAGCCGCGCGCGTGCTCGCGGGCGCTGCCAACGTCCGCTGGTCGAGCATCGACTACTCCGCGCGCGTGGTCGACGGCCCGGTGGAAGGCGTCGCGGACACATCCCGTGGCACCGCAACGGCGCTGCTGCGCGCCTTGGTTCGCGCCGAGCTGACGGTGCACAACCACTGATCCCGGTCCGCCCGTGGGTGGGTGCCTTGGCGGGCGGGCCGGACCAACAAGGCGCCCCTATTTCTGAAAGTGCCCGCCACGGGCGGGATCGAGTGCAGGAGGACACTGCATGAGCACGCACATCGACTCGTCCAAGTCCCGACTGTGGCTGGACGGAGACGCATTCCGGGCGCCCAAGGGCACGCCACTGCCCACCGACATCTGGACCGGCAACCTGCCCGGCTGGGACGCCTTCGGTGGCATCAAGGCGGGTTTCCAGATCGAGACCGAGCGCGAGACGCAGAACCTCGACGTGTGGAACAACCGCAGCGGCGCCGCGTACCGGGTGCGGAAGAACCCACCGCAGCCGTCGATCGCACTGCGCCCGGTCGACAACTCCGTGGCTACCACCTTGACCCTGCTCAACGGCGGCACCATCACTGAGACCTCCGCTGGCTCGGGCATGTTCGAGTGGATCGACGGTAACGACCCCGAATTCGCGCTGATCCTGCGTGTCTACGACGGCGACGACAAGAAGGCCTACTACATCGAGCGCGGCGAGCTCGCGAACATCCCCACCGAGGCACTGAACGGCGAGGATGTCGAGGGCTGGGACCTGGAGGTCTCGCCGCTCGCCCCCGCGTCCGGTGGCCGAGCAATCCGGAAGTTCACCACCTACAACCCACTGTCCGGTACCGCCGGCGACGCCACACCGCCGAGCGCCCCCACCGGGCTGACCGCGGGCACCGTCACCGCGACCTCGGTCCCGCTTACCTGGACCCCGTCCACCGACAACGCCGCCGTCGTCTCCTACGACGTGTTCGTGAACAACGACCTGCGGACCACGTCGGCCACGGCCAGCGCGACCGTGTCAAGCCTGACCGCCTCCACGCAGTACTCGATGTACGTCGTGGCTCGCGACGCCCGCCAGAACCGTTCGGCGCCGTCGAACGTCGTCACCGTCACCACCCCGGCCGCGTAAGGAGATCCGTAAGCGATGACGCAAGGCACCCACGAACCCCTCGACCTGAACGCGTTGTTCACGGCGCGGGCGCTGAAACCGCGGCGGGTCACTGTCGCCGGCATCGCCTTCGATGTACGCCGCGACCTGTCCAGCGATGAGGTCGTCGAGTTCTTCACCAAGTCCGCAAACGGGCGGCAGATGGAAGCGCTCGCGATGCTCGTTGGCGATGAGTCGGCCCGCGAGATCGACGACAAGTTGGCGATCCTGCCGGTGGAACACGTCCGCAAGATCTACCGCCGCATCATGCAGGTTGCTGGCGTGCTCGAACGCCTACCGGAGGACGAGCACGACGACGGCGGGGCCGAGGGGGAATCCTCGGCGTCCTCACCGCAGTCCTAAGCGACTGGTGGGACGCCGCCCTCGCCGACTGGCCGCGCTACTACCACCAACCACTACGGGCCGCGCTCCGCGAGCTGCCCGCCGTGGATTTCGTGGCGATGGTGCGGCAAACCATCCACACCCCCGGATCGGCCTTGCACCGCAAGGTCGCCGGTGGGTGGGGGTGGCACGAAGAGAACACCGCCCGCTTGTACGAAGCACTGACGTACTGGCTCGAACTGGCGTGGATCGACCGCACGACGGACCCCGACGACCCGCACGTGAAACGGGAACGGGCCCAGGCAAAGCGGGACGGGATCAAACCACCCCCGCACCCGCTGATCCCGCCGGTGGCGCTGCGCCCGGCCGAGGTCGCCGACGAACGCCTACAGGCCTACCTCGACGACGTCGCGCAGTACCAGACCCGCGAGCACGACGGCGGGAAACGCCAAGTGTCCAGCGACGAATTCGATCGGATCTTGGGCCTGTGACGACCTGGAGGTGACGCCGTGCCCGGTGGTGCAATCGACATCCTCGTCGAGCCGGACCTGCGAGGGTTCTCCGCGAAGATGGGCGCCGAGCTGCAGCAGGCCGGCCGCAACGTGTCGGGCATCGCGAACACTCTCGGCCGCGGCCTGTCGCTGGGCCTGGTCGCCGGTACCGCCGCCGCAGCTGCGGGACTGGCCAAGGTTGTCCAGCTCGGCAACGAGTACCAGTCGAACCTAAACGAGTTGCAGGCCGTGACGCAGGCGACCGGCGCCGACATGCAGCGTGTCGGCGCCATCGCCACCGACCTCGGTTCGGATCTGACATTGCCGGCCACGTCGGCGGCGGACGCCGCTGCGGCGATGGTCGAGCTGGCCAAGGGCGGACTCACGCTCGACGAGGCGATGACCGCCGCTCGCGGCACGCTGCAGCTCGCTGCCGCCGCACAGGTCGACGCCGCGCAAGCCGCCGAGATCCAGGCAACCGCCCTCAACCAGTTCGGCTTGGAAGCCGAGCAGGCGGGCCGCGTCGCCGACGTGCTCGCCAACACCGCCAACGCCGCCGCCGGATCGATCACGGACGTCGGCTACGCGCTGAAGTACGTCGGCCCCGTAGCGCGCAGCCTCGGGATCGACATCAACGACACCGCCACCGCGATCGGCCTGCTGTCCAACCAGGGCATCCTCGGTGAGCAGGCGGGCACGTCGCTGCGGGGCATGCTCGCGTCGCTGTCCGCACCGTCCAAGCAAGCCAAGCAGGCCATGGACGAGCTCGGCCTGTCCGCATTCGACCAGCAGGGCAAGTTCGTTGGGCTTCGGGAGATCACGGCCCAGCTCACCGCGGCCAAGGGTCGGATGACCGACCAGGAGTTCCAGAGCGCCGCGGCGACCGCTTTCGGCAACGAGGGCATGACCGTGGCGAACTCGCTCGCCAACAGCGGCGCCGAGGCATTCGACCGCATGGCCATCGCCGTCGGCCGCCAAGGCGGGGCCGCTGACCTCGCCGCCGCCAAGACCAAGGGCCTCGGCGGAGCGATGGACGGGCTGCAGTCGCAGCTCGAAACCTTCGCGCTCGGCGTCTACGGCGTCATCGACGGCCCGCTTGAGGCACTGGTGCGCGGCAGCGCCGAGGCGATCGACCAATACGGGCAGAACGTCATCGACGGACTGCAGGGCGCCGTGGACGCCGCCGGGCACTACGGCCCCCAGATCTTCGACGCCATCACATCGATGGACCTGTGGCGCGACGCCGCCGAGGTCATCGACAACGTCGCCGACACCCTCGCCCCGATCGCGCAGGGCGTCGCCGACGTGACCGGCGAGATGGTCACTGCGGGCGGGGCTGTTGGGATCCTCGCCGGCGGTATCGAGCTCGCGGGCGACGCAGCCACAACCACGACGCAGCTGCTCGAACCGATCGGCGACGTCGTCGGCGGGCTGGTGCAGGCTTTCGGCGACCTGCCCGCGCCGGTTCAAGCTGGCCTACTGGCGATGATCGCCTACCGGCTCGCTCGGCCGCAGCTGGAAGCCGTCGGCGCCACCGTGCGCGACCGCGTCACCGCGCCGTTCCGGGCGATGGGCGAAGAAATCCGGCTGCAGCAAGCGCTGTTGACCGGCTCGTCGCAGATCATGGCGACCAGCATCGGCCGCGTCGGGCTCGCCGCCGCGGCGCTCGAATCGCGCATCCCCGCGATCGGGCGCATGGCCGACGCCTACCGCAGCGCGTCGCAGCGCATCCACGACACCGTCGGCGCGAACCTCGCCGTTGCCACCGCCGCGGCCACCGCCGGCGACTCGTTCGGTCGGCTGACCCCGGCCGTGACCGGAGCCAGCAACGTACTCGGCGGGCTGGTCGCGCGCGCTGGTGGCGCAGCTGCCGCGCTCGGCTCTGGCCTCCGCTCGGCTATCGGGGGACTCGTCGGCGCTCTGGGCGGGCCCTGGGGCTTGGCGATCGGCGCCGCCGTCGTCGGGCTCGGCTTCCTGGCCGATCAGCAGGCCAAAGCTGAGCAGGCCGCGGAGCAGCACAAGCAGCAGGTGCAGAGCTTGGCTCAGGCGTTGCGTGAGTCCAACGGCGTGATGACCGAGTCGATTCGCTCGCAACGGCTGCTCGACGCTCAGCAGCAACAGTTGGCGGGCACGAACGACAACCTGCTGCAGGGATACAAGCAGCTCGGTGTCGACCAAGGCGTCTGGACGCGAGCCCTGATGGGCGAACAAACCGCGATCGACCAGGTCGTGGCCGCCTACAACGCCTTGATCCAGCAACACACGATGACCGAACGCAACCCCTACACCGGGGGCGGGTCGAAACAAACCTTGGACTCCGAGGGGCTGGCCGCCCAATACGCCCGTGACCAGTTCATGGCGTTCACCGGGCAAGTTGGCGAGGCCGAGGAAGCGAACCGAGCGTTGGCGGCAGCAGCCGGCACCGTAAAGCAGACGGTGCTGACCGCCACCGACGCGGGACGCAACTTCGCCGAGGCCATGGGGGTGCTCAAGGACAACACCTCCGACGCCGACCAGAAGGTGCGCGCTCTCGATCAGGCGTTGGGCGCGTTGGCAGGCGAAGCGCTGACCACCGAAGAGGCGCAAGCGAATCTGCACGAGTCGACCGACCGGGTCCGCGATGCTATGGAGGCCGCCGGCCAAGCCGCGGGCGGCAATTTGGCGTCGCTGGTCGGGCTCGATGGGGCGGTCAATACCACCACGGAAACCGGGCGACGTTTCCGTGAGTCGGTGTTGGATCAGCGGCAGAGCATGGCTGACATGGCGGTCGCTGCCCGCGATGCCGCATTGGCCGCAGGCAAGGACGTTCCGGCAGCCAACGAAGCGGCGCGGCAAGCCGCGGAGCGGGCCCGTCAGGCATTCGTCGACCAGGCAGTGCAGATGGGGCTGAACCGTGAGCAGGCGGATCTGTTGGCCGATCACTACGGGCTGATCCCGAGCAACGTTCCGACGTTGTTTCCGCAGCCCGATATCAAGGCCGCGCAGATCGAGGCCGAGTTCCTGAAAGCCAAGGTGGAAGCCGTACCCGAGCGACGGATCACCATCATGCAGACGGTGACCACCGAAGCGGTGCGCCGATTGAACGAGCTCGGCTACATGGTGAACACCTTCCCAGACGGGCGGACCGAGATCATCGCCGACACCGCCGGGGCAGCTCGGCAGCTGAACGGGTTCATCGACCGGTACAAGAACACCACCTTGTACCTGCAGGTTCGCGCGCAGATGACGAGCCGGTTCCCCGGTTTCGTCGGCCCGGTCAAGGGGCTCGACTATGCCCGCGGCGGGATCGCGACGGCCTACGCGGCCGGCGGGATCCACCGGTTGACGCCGATGCGCGCCGGGCTCGCCGACATCGTGCCGCCGAACACGTGGCGCATCGTCGGCGACCGGATCCGGGATGACGAGGCGTACATCCCGATCAACTCGTCTCGGCGCTCGTCTGCACTGCTAGAAGAAACGGCCCGGCGGATGGGGTACCAGCTGATGAGGCGGTACGCCGACGGCGGGATTGCCGCGCAGCTGCGGACATCGAGCACCGGGCAGGCCACGCCGGTCGGCGTGCCGAGCGTGTCGTTGGACACGATGCGGGCCGCGCTGGACGGCATGGTGATCGACATGCGTGTGGACGCCGACGGTTTCGCCCGGATGGTCCGCAAATCGAATGCGCGACGGAGGTAGCCCGGTGGGTACTGACGCGTTCTGGCTCGGCCCGGTCGGTCAGCTCGTGCAGCTGACCGAGCCGGGCGCGGGCATCCCCCGCTCGTCGACCCGAATCGGCGGTATCCACACCGCAGTGGATGGAACGCCCACTGTGGACACCCTTGGATTCTCGCGTGCGTGGGAATTCGCGTTGGACTGGCGGTATCGGTCCGAGCTGCGTCGGCTGCGGGCGCTGCATCACCGGGCGATCCCGGACCAGCTACGCCTGATCGATCCGATGGTGCCCAACCGGCTGGCGCTGGCGGTGTCGACGTGCGGGGCGACCCCGGCGCGCAGGCAGCTGCCGCTGCTCGGTGACGGCCCGGTGTACCGCTCCGGCGAAACCGCGCCCGACCTGGTGGAGGTCTGCGGCGGCAGCATCGAATGGACCCCGCCCGACGGCGGCGGGCTGCTCACCGAGCGGTCCCCGGCCCGCGCCGGCGCCGTACTGCCGGGCGAGCAGGTCACGTTGTCGGCCTACGTGCGCGGCACCGTCGACCGGGCCGTGCAGGTGCAGCTGGTCGTGTTCGACGCAGCAGGCAACCCCACCGCAACCGTCGCCGGGACCTCGACGTCCGGGGCCGGATGGGTGCGCCTGGCCGTGCAGCACACCGCCGCGGCCGGTGATGCCTACGCGATGGCGCAGCTGTCGGCCTCGGCCGGGACCGGCGCGGTGCACACCTCCGGCTGGCAGTTGGAGGCGGCAGGGGCCGCGACGGAATGGGACCTCGGCGGCGGCAGTCCGCTGGTCGTCGTCAACCAGCTCACCGAGACCAGCCCCTACTACCCGATGTCCGATGCGGGTCTGACGTTGTTGGAGGTGTAGGGGTGCAGTTCCCCGATGACGCCGAGCTCGCCGCGGCGATCCTGGCCAACCACCGCAGTTTCGAACACGAACTGCTCATCGACTGGGACCGTGACGGCCAGTTCGCCCACCCCTACAGCGACCTATCGGCGCTGGTGTCCCCCAGCAGCGTCGAACGGTCGTTGACGGGGGCGCTGCCTCCGTCAACGACGATCGTGGAGGGCACCGCCGCAAGCGAACTGAAGCTGACGCTCGTGGGGCGACGTGAGCCGGGCGAGCCGACCGCGAACGTGATTTTCTCGCGGTACGCACCGGAATCCCCGTTGTACGGGCGGACAATCCGCAACACCCCGGTTCGGTACTCCATCGTCGTGCACACCCCGTCCGGGCCCCGCTCGCTGCGGCAGTTCACCGGGCGCATTCGGATCTCGTCGACCTCCGCCGAACACGAAGAGGTGTCGGTGATCTGCGACGAGGTCAACGACCTGTTGCGGCCGGTGTGGCTGCCCGCGTTCGGTGATGTGCGCGGCACCGACACGGGGCAGATGTTCTCCGCGCACTGGGTGATGGACCGCGTGTTGCGCGCGAACGGCTACTACCAGACGCCGGCGGCGCATCCGGGCGCGTGCTACTCGGCGACGTTGCACGGCAGCACGTGCCCCGAGGTCGGGTTGGCGTCGTCGAGCACGCTCTACAACCCGTCCGGCCAGTGGCGATGGACCGGCGGCGGAACGGAGCCGATGTACTTCGACCCGCAGGGGCAGGAGTTCTCCACGTCGGGCAACACCGCGGGCAACCGCATCCCCCGGCCGAACGTCGGCAACACCGTCGGGCTGGGGTTTCGGTTCAAGCGCGCCGGATCGGGCGAGGTGCTGCTGATCCAGTGGCTCAACGGCAAGCCGCTGGGCATCGACATCCCGTCCGGCTACGAGACGGCGCAGAACTGCGCGCTGTCGCTGCGGCTGAACAGCTCCGGACGGCTGGTGCTGCAGCTGCAGAACTTCTACGGCACCAACAGCTACGACAAGACCGTCACCCACCCCACGACCATCGCCGACACCGGCTGGCACACGGTGCAGGGCGAATGCAGCTTCACCTCGACCGGCGTCACGTTCCGGCTGCAGCTCGACGGCGGGCAGTGGGAGACCACGACCTTGGCCGGCGCGTACCCCGCCTACACCGCGGCGGCGCCGTTCCCGCCGTACCCCTACATCGAATGGCCGGTGTGGGTGCAGTGCCAGGCGTTCGCGCCGGTCACCAACATCCAGACCTACTCCACGACAACACCGATGATCACCGCGTTCCCCGCGGACTTCGCCCCGAGCGCGCGCCTGGACCAGTCGCACAACCGGCTGACCGCGGTCCCCGAGTTCATCGAGCGACCGTCGTGGGACATCCTGAAGGAGTTGGCGAACACCGAATTCGGGTCGTTGTACGTCGATGAGTTCGGCGTGGTGCAGTTCCGCAACATGGCCTCGGCGCGCGAAGCCAAGGCCGTAGCGGACCGCGAGTTCGACGCGTCGCAGTTCGGCGGGCTGACCATCACCGACTCCACCGACAACGTCGCGAACGTCATCCGGGGCAAGATCAAGCCCTACACCGTGGGCCCGAAAACCGTGTTCGACGCGTCCAAGGACACCACGGTATGGGACAAGCGCACCGGCGACCCGGTGCAGACGACCTACGCCGCGCTGGACGATCTGACCGCGCAGCCGAAGAACGGGATACCGAGCATCACGATCTGGCCCGAGGTCCGGTCGATGCTGTGGCCCACCACGATCGGCCGCAACACCATCCCGTTCATCACCTCGGCGACGTGGGGCGACGGCAAGGACGACATCGTGCACGGGGTGTGCGCGGTGCACGCCGCCAACGGCACCGAGCCCGGATCCAAACCGACCGTCGATGTGTGGATCGATAGCCAGAACACGCTGTACCTCGCGATCTTCAACCAGAACAACGCCTACGCGGTGCAGATCTCCAACGGCGTCATCGACGCCGCCCACCCGCCGGGGTCGCAGCGCGACGGGCGAAGCCTGCAGTACACGCTGCGGATCGCGGGCGTGGTGCTGCTGGAACAGCCGGAGATCGAGTACAAGGTGCGCGACGCCGAGTCGATCGCGCTCAACGGGTATCAGCCCTACGACATGCCGATGAACTCGTGGACGCAGTCGCACGCCGCCATGACCTACATCGCCGGCGAACTGCTGGCGGACATGGCGCGCAACCCGATCCCGCTCGTCGAGGACATCACGGTGCCCGGCGACCCGCGGGTGCAGCTCGGCGACTGCATCGAGATCACCGACGCCGGGCCGCTCGGCGGTTCGCTGACGGCGGTGATCACCGGTATCCGGCGCAGCCTGTCCTCGGACGGGCTGACCGACACCTACACCCTGAAGCTGATCAACCGGCCCGCCGAATGGATCCTCGGCGATCCGGTCTACGGGGTGCTGGGAACGTCCACAATCCTTGCCTGACAGGGGGAAACCTCGATGGCCCTGCCAACACGTCAAAACGGGTGGGTCGTTGACGCGTCCGCCGACTGGAACCCGCTCATCAACCAGGTCAACACCAACACGGCGGCGATCACAGACGCCACGACGACCCTCACCGGTCACACCACGTCGATCAACAGCCTCGGCACCCGCATGACCACCGCCGAAGGCAACATCACCACCCTGCAAGGACAAGCCCGCGCCGCGGCCTACTCGGGAAGCTGGACCGACAACAACTCGGAATCCGGTGGCGTCACCATCAACAACGCGTCCGGGGGCGGCAACGCCGGGGTGAAGATCACCGACATCGGCGTGATCGTCGGCACCGCGGCCGGCTGCTCGGTGAACGCGGGAACCTTCACCCCCACCGTGGCGGGCAAGTGGCTGTTCAACTTCGGCGTGCAGTTCGTCGGAGGCTCATCGGCCATGCGGGCGATCTACCTCGCCGTCTCCACCGCCGCGAACACACCCTCAGGCGTCAAGTACGGACTCAACGCCGCGGTATCCGATGCGATCTCATCCAGCGCCCGCATCACGCTCAGCGCCAACCAATCCGTGTCGATCTACGCCGCCTGCTGGACCAGCGGCGGGTCCGTCCAAGTCTGGCGGGCCCAGGGAAACCTGCTCTCGGCAACGTGGATCGGCCCCTAACCAGGAGGAAACCCGTGACCACACCGTCCTACCCCCGATACGTGCAGCCGCCCACCACCTTCGTCGCCCTCGACTGGACCAGCAGCGGCACGGCGGCCGAAGCACAGGCATTCCTCGACGCCCACAGCATCCCGGCCACCGCGATCCTCAACGGCACCTCGCTGTGGCTGCTGATGCCGAACAGCCAGCCCTCGTCGCTGACGTACGTGCCCGGCACCACCGTGATACTCCGCAACGACGGCGGCGGCTGGTACGTGGACGCCACCCGCACCAACAAGACCGGGCTGGCCCCGTTCTCCGACTTCTACGTGTCCTGACCCCGGATTCGGACACCCAACCACCAAGTTCTGGGGGTGATCCGTGGATGCGGCCATCACCGCCGCGATGCAGTCGTGGCCACAGCTCGGCGGCGCGGGCGCGCTACTGGCTCTGCTGGTCTACGTCATGCGCCACGCGTCCAGCGATCGCGGCGACTACCGGGCCGCGCTCGACGCCGCCGAAGCACGCCACGCCGCCGAGCTCACACGGATCGCCGAGGCCCACGACGCCGAACTGCGCGAGCTCCGCGACGACGTCGCCGCGCTGCGCAAGCAGATCGACGAGCTGCACCTGGCGCTCGACGCCGAACGCGACGAGCGCCGCCGTGCCGAGGACCAGGCCGCCGAGCTGGCGCGCCGCGCAAGGGGGAATGCGCCATGACGCGACGGCTCAACCGGACCCGGTTACTGCTGCTGACCGTGGCTGTGGCGCTGCTGGCTTACCTCGTCGGCGCCCAGGTGCTCACGCAGGTTCGCGCCAACGAGCAGGCCGACCAACGCGCACAGGCGCAGCAGCAGGCAGCCGAGTCGGCACAGGACGCCCGCGCCGTCGCCGACCCGCTCGCCGAGCTCTGCCGTACCGATCCGAGCGTGGCGGCCCGCGTCGGCGACGCCTGCAAAGTCGCGGCCGAGGTCCGCCAGGAGCCGGAACCGCCGGCGGTGTCGCGCGCCGACATCGCCGCTGCGGTTGCCGACTACCTGCGCCGTAACCCACCGCCGGCCGGGCGCTCGGCGACGCTCGACCAGATCACCGCCGCCGTCGCCGAGTACCTCACGGTCACGCCTCCGCAGCCGGGACGGCTGCCCACCGCCGCCGAGATCAACACGGCTGTGACCGGCTACCTCGCCGACAACCCACCGGCGGCCGGCCGCGACGGCGCCGACGGCGAGCCCGGCCGCCCACCGACCGCCGACGAGATCGACGCTGCCGTGGCCCGCTACCTCGCCGCGAACCCGCCGCCGCCCGGTCCCCAGGGCCCGCAAGGCGATCCGGGCCCGACGTGCCCGGACGGCTATGAGCTCCGCCCGGTGCTGCTGCTCGCTCCCAACGGCGTGAGCACGTACAAGGGCGTCGGCTGCGTCGAACCCGGTTCCACAGCACCACCCGAACCCGGCTCACCGTCCGCTGAGGACGGATCCACGACACCAACGACCACGAGGTGATCACGTTGGCACTACCGCTCGTCTGGCTCGCCGACGTCCTGCGCGCCGCCGGGCTCCGCGTCGTCGAAACCCCGGGATGGCGAACCCGCACCGCCTCGGGGCCGCAGCCGCGCCCGGTCGGCGTGCTCGAGCACCACACCGCCACCCCCGCGTCCTACGCACGGCCGGCGCCGACCGTGCAGATGTGCATCGACGGCCGACCGGACCTCGACGGCCCGCTGTGCCACGCCGTCATCGGCTACGACGGCACCGTGCACGTCATCGCCGCCGGGCGCGCGAACCACGCCGGGAAGGCCCGCGCGTCCGGCCCGAACCCCGCCGGCGACGGGAACACCCTCTACGTCGGGTTCGAGTGGGACTACCACGGCGTCAACCAGTCGCCCAGTCCCGAGCAGTACAACGCCGCGGTGCGCGCGACGCGGGCGGTGCTGGCCAAGCTCGGCCGTCCTGCCGACGCCGCGCGCGGGCACCGCGAAACCTCCGTGACCGGGAAGATCGACCCCGGCCGGGTGGACCTCGACCAGTTCCGCCGCGACGTCGCCGCGGCCAACTCCCAGGAGGACGACTTGACCCCCGAACAGGATGCGATCCTGCGCCGGATCGACAACGAGCTGCTGGGCCCGTGGAAGAACGGCCGCCCGTCCGGCTGGGACACCGCCGTCGGCCCCCGAACCGTAGTCGCGATGCTGGTGGACCTGCACAACGCCCTGCTCGCCCCGCAGACCTCGCGGGTGCCGGGTTCCAAGGTGCAGGTTTCGGCGATCGACGCGGTCCGCAACATCGACGGCGTGGTCTACCAACTCCCGCCGCTGATCAACGCGGCTGGGCAGTCCGACCCCGCCGCAGTTGCCGCTGCGCTGCGCCCGGTGCTGGCCGAGGTCGTCGGCCCGGTCGTGGCCGAGTCCGTGCGCGTCGCGCTCGGCGCGGACAACGCCGACCAGGCCGAGGCGATCGTCACCGAGCTGGCGCAGCGTCTCGCCGGGCGGGAGGCCGCCGCATGAGTGACCAGCTCACCGCCTGGCTGCGCACGATCGTTCCCGCCGCCTGGTCCGCGCTCGTCGCGTACCTGGTCACGCTCGGCGCCCCCACGTGGCTCGTCGACGGGCTCGGCGACGCCGGGCCCACGCTCGTCGTGCCGCTCGTGCTCGCCGCCGTCTACGCGCTGCTGCGGCGGATCGAGCCGTACCTGCCGCCGCTGCTGGTCCGGCTGCTGATGGGCTCTACCAAGCAGCCCGTTTACACGCTGGACCAGCGCGCGGCGGCCGAGTAACCTCCCCGGCCCCCGGCTGCCGGCCCCGCATCCTTCCGGCTCGGCCGGTCGGATGGGGTGCTCCTAGTGCTGGCAGGGGCAAGATAACCGCGTGCTCGGTCAGGGCAGCGGCCGACGCCCTAGTAACGCTGTCAAGTCGCGAGAGCCACTCTGTCGGCGCACTATTTGTGCAGGTGCGTGCGATAGGGAACGCTTTGGGGGGCTTATGACACGCCGCATTCCGCCACAACGGTCTCAAGATCAGAGACGTTTGATCAGGCGGGGCATCAACCGAGGCATCAGGAAAGCCAAGGCGGCCGAACTGCCTGTGCGCACGGCCGGAAATAGACGCCTCGCTGACGTCGCCCTCAACCTCACGCTGGAAGCCTTAGCTCAGGCTGAAGAGCACGAAGTAAATCTCACACCCGACCGGATAGTAATCCTTTCTGAGTATATTTTTCTCAATCTGTCAGCAGGTATGCCCGCTAATCGGGTCCAAAGCTTGATTTTCGAGATCTGCAGGGCGGCGAGTCCGTAACCATGAGCCATTCAAGCCCGCTAAATGTCGGCGATTTGGAACCCCGCCTGAAAGCCTCGGAAAGACACGCCGAGGTGATGGGTGTGGCGCTGGCGGCGCTCATGGCCCTAGGAGTTGGAGCTCTTAGTACACGTTTCGCAAGTGAAGTACCACGTTATTTGTTCGCTGTTCTGTTCATGTTTGCGTTCGCAACCGCCAGCGCGCTTGGCGTGGGATGGCTATGGTGCCGCACTGCTCGACGGGCTATCGAAAATCAAAAACCGGAGAAATCAGCATCAAATGTAACCATACCGGGCATGGAAGAACGTAATGCCTACGAGAAATATCGACAGGCGCAGAAGCTTGTGCGAACTTCTCTTGCGATGCTGACTTTGGCGGCCGCATGTTATTTGGCAGTCGTGTTCTGGTGGGCCTTCGGCTGGCTAGGCGCATTAATCTGGGGTATCGCTCTTGTTTCTTTTCTTCTGCTTTCCGTCATTTTTAGTCTGATGGTTAAAGTAATAGCCGCTCAGGTGGAGCGCAGACGCTGAACGCGCAGCAGGGCTACTCGGCTGGCACCTCTATGTGCAGGAACAGCGGCACGGGCTCATCGGAGGTCGTCGCCGCACCCAGTGGGGACGTTGTGCCCTCCCGCAATCCTAGCGGCGTGCCCGAGGATCGGGCGTGCCGGGAGACCGGCGCGAGCTGTCCGGGGCGGAAGGGCTCGGAGCGGGCCTGTCAGTCCACTGCCATCGACGACGACCCACCCCGGCAAGCCCCCGATCACCGCCACAACGTCACGTCAGCAGGTGGGCGCATGGTCGCGGTCTGGACCGGAGCGATCTCCTTCGGACTGGTCACCATCGGCTGCACTCTGCACCGCGCGACCCGGGACCGCTCGGTGAGCTTCCACCAGATCCATGCCGGGTGCGGCGGGCGCATCCGCTACCGGAAGTTCTGCGAGACCGAAAACCGCGAGGTCCCACTCACGGAAATCGCCAGCGCCTACGACTACGCCGGCCACCTGGTCCCGCTCACCGACGACGATTTCGACGACCTGCCGCTGACCAGCGCCCGTCGGCTGGAAGTCCACCAGTTCGTGCCGATCAAGGACATCGATCCGGTGGCCATAGGCCGCGCCTACTACGTCCGGTCCGAACAGGTCGCCGAACGCGCCTATGCCCTGCTGCGTGACGTGCTTATGGAGACCGAGCGCGGCGCGCTTGGCATGCTCGCGCTCCGGCAGCGTGAGCGCCTGGGGCTGCTGCGTCCGGAAGGCGCGTTACTGGTGGCGTACCTGCTGTACTGGCCGGACGAGATCAACCCCGCCTCGGACCACGTACCCCCGGCAGGGGCCGCGCCGCAGCCCGCCGAGCGGCAGATGGCCCGGACACTGGTCGAGGCGATGTCGGGCGATCTCCACCCGGAGCAGTGGCGAGACCGCTACCGGGACGCAGTCGAAGCGCGGATCGAAGACAAGTTGGCCGGGCGCCCGCCCGAGGCAGGGGCGGTCGCGGAACCGATGTCGGACCTCGAAGCAGCGCTACGGAAATCGATCAACGAGGCGCGCACCGGACGGAAGCGCCCCGCGTCGTAGCCCTGATCGGGTTCGACGCGGGGCGCGTTCGTAGTTTCCGGGTGATCCCGGGCATGAACAACGGCCGTGACGGGCTTCTTTGCTCAGCGTCACGGCCGCGTCTTGGTCTTTGAGCTCTCCGGCTTCCGCCTGCCCTCTTTCGGGGCGCCGAAGTGTTGCGGATCAGATGAGGTGGATGCGTTCGAGTTCCTTGCCGCCTCGGCGGATCAACACCTCATCGCCGTCGATCTTGGTTGTGCGCCACAGCAGTTCGCCGTACCCGACCAGACGGCGTACTGCTTCGGTGATGCTGACCCCTTCACGCTCGGCCAGCGTCCGCAGCGCTTGCTCAGTTTCGACGTTGATGTTGATAGTGACCTTGCTGCCCCGGGCCGCAGTGGAACCGCCTTCGGCCGAAGCCTCTGGCGCCTTGTCACGGCCGGAACGCGACGTACGCCCTGCAGGCGTAGGCATCGCTGGTCCCCCTTTCCTTCGCTTCACGCGAGTTCCCCGATCGCCGAAAGATGCCCCACTCGCGTGAACAACTTTGGAGCCGTGATCAGTATGGCATGCATGCGCGCGAGATACAGCCCCAGTGCATGCCATCCATGGGGATGAACCATAAACTACTGCGACTACAGTAAGTAGTGATACCTTCAGCAATCCGTAATGGATTGGTAGCATCGCCGTACCCGATCCCCCCATGGATCGGGCTAACACAGTTACAACCTGGTCAGTCGCCCCCGAGCTGCTGGCCCTGAACAGGATTGGAGACCACAGGTGCTTTCAAGCACCCCGTGGGCCGGGACGCCCTCCCCGACATCGGCGACCTGCCCGAAAGTCCTCGCCGGACCGGCGCGGACCGGGGTTCTGGGGGGCCGGACATGAACGCCCCGATGTTCAACTCTGACGATGACCTCGCCGCGCCGCCCCCAGTGACGTGGTACTCCCCCAACGGATCAAGCCCGGAGGCACTTCAGCAGCACATTCAGGAAAACGATTCCCCGCAGGGAGGCGACCTCTACCGGCTGGAGGCTCTCCAGGAGCGCAAGCTGCGCTACAAGCTGGGCCTGGTCGCGTGCATCGTGCTCAGCGTCATCGTGGTCGTCGCTCTCGTGATCGCCTTGATCAGCGCGTTGTCCGGTGACGGAGCCGTCGCCACGTCCTTGCTGCAGACAGTCGCCGGGCCCGCGGCCGGCGCGCTGGCCTCGCTGGCGATGTGCATCGGGCCCGCGATCTTCCGCAATCGCGGTTAGATCGGGCACTGCTGGATGGCCGTGGGACTCGGACCATGCCGAGCCCCACGGCCTTTCGCGTCCCGCCGGACTGTGGTTGCGGCAGTCATCGACGGCCCGCAGTCGCAGGTGCAGCACTGAGCCGCCACATCGCATAGTTGCGGGCGAGTCGGGCCCGGTGCTGCATCCCGGGCCCGTTCTTCGTGATGGCCCAGTGAGTCCACATGCCCGCCAGGTACGCGGCGAACGAGGTCAGGTGCTCGCCGGTGATGTCTGCGAACGCAGTCAGGTTGGCGTGCGCCCATGCTTCCGCCGCGCCGGGCTCGTGGCCTGCTTCGACCAGCCGTAACACCAGATACGCGCCGTCGACCCACGGGGCTGCGGCTCCGGGAAAGCCCCAGTCGATCACGTGTACCGCGCCGTCGGGCTCGATGCGGAACTGCTCGCCGTGCAAGTCGGTGTGCGTGAGCCGGTCGCCGTGGGCCAGCTCGGGCAGCTGCGCCGCCCACTGCCGCATGCCCGCAACGTCCCAGCCCTGCACCACTTCGGGTGCCTGCTCGGCGAGGCGGCCCCACCAGTCGGCAGCGCCCCATCGATCCCGCAGCGACCGCAGTTCCATCGCGGGGCATTCGCCGAGCCGGTCGACGACCTCGGCGACGTGCGGCAGGTCCGGCGAACCAGGGGAAAGGTCGGCCGGTCGGCCGGGCAGGTACTCGAATCCGACCACCAGCCACTCGCCGACGTCTTCGGCGAACACCACCGCGGGCGCGATGCCGGCCGCCAGTTGCCCGGCTGTGATTTCGTTGCGTAGGAACCGCATTCGGCGGCTGACGCCCTCGACGCCCTTGACGAACACCCGCCCGGCGCTGGTGTCCAGCACTGCGGCGAGGTCGCTGTTGCGGCCCACGGTGATCTCGGTGGCCGCCGAGACGGGGCCGACGTGCCCTTCTACGGCGTCCCGTACGTGCTCGGGTAGTTCTTGCCAGGTGGTCACGTCGGCCCGTCTCCTTACCTGACCGGTGGTGGCGTCTGATTCTCGGTGTTCTCGTTGCCGTCGACGCCTGATGCCGCGCAGCAACCGTCCTCGGCGTCACCGGGCGAGCACTTGGCGGCCACGTCGGTCCACAGCTCGCCGTCGACCAGGTAGCCGGCGCGCTGGATCGCCTTCACCGTACGGGCCCGAGCTGCAGCGGGGGTGTCCCTGCCGGGTAGCGCGTTCGGGGCGTCGTTGGGCACGTGGTGAATGAACCGCCCCGCGATCCGGTTGCAGAACTCGGCGTACTCGCGGGTGTAGAGAATGAAGGCGTGCCAGCCCTTGTCGACCTCGGGAGTCGGCGCGAGCGGTTCGCTCACGTGGTCAGCCGAGACGGCGAGGAACGCCAGCGCCTGGTCCATGATGCGTTCGCCGTAGTCGATGGGCACCTGGTGCTCGCCGGCGATGCGGGCGGTAAGCCGGTCGAACAGCGTGGGGTCGATCAGGGTTCGTGCTGCTGTCTGCTCGATGACAGCGGTCATGTGGTCCTCCTGCCAGTACGTGTATTGACTTCGGCCGGTGGATCGATGAGCAGCGGGCGCACTGCCCGCGCTGGTGTCCTCCTTTCTTTCTGGCTGGATCGGCAAGGGGTTCCCCGGCGCGGACCGGGGCCGGTTGCAGCCCAACTGCCGCGCGTCGACCCCTGTCACGGGGCGCTCGGACCAGCGGTCCGTCCCGAATCCGCGACCCGCGCCGCGCCGGGGAGCTGGAGAGGATGGAGCCGGGCCACGTCGGGGGGCTTCCGCAGCCCGACACCATCGGTGTGCCCGGCCGCCGCTGGGGGTTGGTGGCACTTGGGCACGTGGTGACGGTGGGGGCACCGGTCGGGGGGAAACTGCGGCGCCCCCACCGAGTCAGATGGCGAGGGATCGCAGCGCGACCAGCAGACGGCGCACCATTCCCGGGTGCTGTTGCATCGCCTCGTGGTCGTCGACCGGTAGGCCGGTCTCGATCAGCGGTAGATGTCGGGTTTCCTCGACAGCGAGCGCGTCGGCGAGGTCGCCGCGCATCACGACCGGCTCGCGCAAACGGTGCCGGCCATGGCCGCGGGTTTCCGCGTCGACTCGCGCCACCAGGTAGGCGACCGTCAACGCGCCCTCGCCGCTACCGGCGTGCCGGGCCGGGGCGTAGTAGAACGTCGCCCACAACGCGAGCCCGCCAATTCCCAGCAGGGCCGTTGCGACGAATGCGGCCGTCACCGGTCTGCCCTCACCGAGTCGACGACAACGCGGCTGCTCTCGATCGCCGTGCTACCGCGCAGCTGTTCCCCCAGCTTGTCCATGCTCTTCGCCAGGTTCAGCAGTTCGGCAGAACTCCAGCGGCCCGCCTCGATGTCGTCGACCGCGTACCCGAGCGCAAAGATCGCGCCCCGGATCGTCGTCGCGAGCTTCGCGAACTTCTGGCGTTCCTCCGGGGTCATCGTGCACTCGCCATCGGCGGCAGCCCGACGCGCGTCCGCACCGCGGCGTTGCAATCCGGGCAGGTGCCCCACAACCACGCGGTGTCGCTGGTCTCGGCGGTGAGGCTCTGCTCGCACAGCGTCGTGATCTCAGTGCCGTCCGGGTAGATCGACGCGCCCGGCGGGTGCTTGTCAGCGCTCGCGTGCCGCTGACCATCAGCCGGAACCCAATGGAAGGGGTGCGGCTGGTACGTCGCGCCAATGCTGGTCATGGCGATGACTGTGACGCCCAACCGAGCAACGAATCAAGCAATTCGAGAAATTTCTGAGCAACTACGCCCAACCGGGGTAGTCATCCTGCGTCGAGTGGAGTCAGGGCCGTGAACGACCCTCGATTGGGCGTTGACCATTGCTTCAGTTGCTTGCAGGATGCTCGATGTTTCGACAATCTGGAGGGGCTATGAAGCTCACGTTCTTGGGGACTACCAGCATCAACGGCTCGTGCCCGAACTTGTACGCCACCGACCGTGGCACCTTTGTCGTGCAGGGCTACAAGATCGACGACCCGGAAGCCCTTGCAGCACTTCGCGAGCGAGGCATGCCGGAAACGGAAACCGCGGTCGAGATTCCCGCCGGACTGCTGCGGTTCGCACCGAAGGACACCTGATGACCCGGCTCGTACGCGGCGCGGACTTCGGGCGGCTGTTCGAGATCTTCACGCGCTCGGCCTGGCGCTGGGAATGCCAACCCGAGTACCGGGAACCACACGAGGCCGAGGCGTTCCGGCAGTTCCTCGCGGGCGAAACGCCCGACATGTCGTTCACTGCGGATTGGCTGGCTAACGTCCGGCAGGCAACCGCAGCGGGGCGGCGCTTCGAACGGGTGCGGGTGCTCACCGAGCCGCTGACCGACTACCTGCGGTTCGAGATGTTCGCGGCACCGGGCAACGCCACGGCGGGCGAAGACATCCGCGTCATGTCGACCACGGCCGCCGTCGAGCACAACCTGCCCGATCACGACTTCTGGTTGTTCGACGACGAGTTGGTCGCGATCATGCACTTCGACGACCACGGCATGATCGCCGCCGAACTGGTCGACGATGCCGGCACCGTGGCGAAGCACAGGAGGTGGCGCGAGATCGCCTGGAGTCATGCGGCACCCTTTGAAACGGCCCTGACCCCCTGACCCGACGAGATGAACCTGTGAGCACACCCGAACGGCACAAGCTCGAATTCGGCGATCGACTCCGCGAACTTCGGGAGCGCGCCGGCTACTCCGGCAGGGAGTTCGCCAGCGCCGCCGGTTGGCAGCCGTCCAAGATCTCCAAG
>NZ_JBSGJZ010000062.1:41999-43879 GCF_053605825.1 Saccharopolyspora sp. NPDC003752
TATCGAGAACGGCAGGCAGCTCCCGACCGACGCCGATCTGCTGATCTGGGTGCGACTCACCGAAGTTCCGGAGCCGAGGGCCACTGAGTTCCGCGACGAGTTGCGGACGATCCGGCTGGAGTCCTCCAGCTGGAAGCGGCAGCTGCGTACCGGGCACCGGCGACGGCAAGAGCGTAGTCGCGGTATCGAGGCCGAAGCAGGCACGATCCGCGCGTTCGAGCTCGTCGTCGTACCCGGTCTCGTGCAGACCGCCGACTACGCCCGCCACGTGTTCAGTTCGGCCGCCGCGCTACAGCAGGTGCCGCACGACACCGACGCCGCCGTGCAGGTTCGCCTGGAGCGGCAGCACGCGCTCTACGACTCGGCCAAACACGTCGAACTGCTCATCGCCGAGTCGGCCCTGCGGTACTTCGCCTGCCCGCCGCAGACGATGGTGGCGCAGATCGACCGGCTGATAGCCCTGTGCGGATTGGCAACCGTCCGGTTCGGCATCATCCCGCTCAACACCCGGTTGCCTCACATCCCGGCCAGCGGATTCTGGATCATCGGCGACACCGTGTTCGTCGAGACCGTCAACACCGAGATCAACACCGACGACCCCGACGACGTCGCCCTCTACAACCGGCTCGCCGACAGCCTGTGGCAGGCCGCGGTCGAAGGCGATGATGCGCGACGGCTGCTCGTGCAGATCTCCACGGATATCGCCCAGCTACCCGATCCACCGAGGACGAAGGACTGACCGTGTTCACCAACTGGCGCAAGTCCACAAAGAGCCTGCACAACCCCGAACAGTGCGTCGAGGTCGGTACCGCCCCCAACATGACCGGCGTACGCGACACCAAGGACCGCGACGGCGGCCTACTCAGCTTCACCAAGGAGCGCTGGACGGACTTCCTCGCCGCGGTGAAGGCAGACAAGTTCGGCGCCTGAACAACGCCACCGCGAACAGCCTCCGGCACTCTTGCTGCCGGGGGCTGTTCCATTCCGTACGTTGCTCGATCAGCGTTCGAGCTCTGGTCGATCAGTTCGGGTTGCTCTCGCCCGTACGGTTCGCGCTCGCGGCGACCGCACCTCGAGATAGCGACGGATCCCGAACCCGTTCCGCATCGGGTCAAGCACGGTGGAAATAGCGGCCTGGATCGCGTCGGCCTCCTCCGTACTGTCGGCCACGATTCGGATGCGCACGGTCATCGAGCCACCTCCAACCGCAGCTGGTAGGACGGGCAGCGCCCGAACTCGTGCCGCGGTGCGTTGCAGAACGGGCACGGGCCGTCCTTCGCGCCACCGTCGGCGATGCCGCAGTGCCCGAGCTCGCGCCCCTGCCTGGTGGTGATCACGGTGACCGCCTGCCGTCCGCAGGTGCACAACTCGCCAGGCTGCGCGGGGCGCTCGCTTATCGAGCACCCCCGAACTGCCGAAGCAACAGCAGCCCGCAGGTACCCATCCCAACGGCGAGACTCCACCCGGCCACCGCCGAGATCACCCTCGCCTGATCCGCCGCCACAACAGCCAGCAGCGCAGCACTCAGATGTGGGCCGTAGCTGAGAATCAGGGCAGCCACCATGACCACAACCACGAAGCAGCTGTAGAGGAAGAGACCAGTTCGTTCGACTCGTGCGTTCATCGAGCCACCCCCAACGGCTGCGGGACCGTGCCCGGCCGGGCGACTTCGAGCGGCACTGGTGGCACGGCGGATTCGCCGCGGGGAACGTGCGTCCCGAGTGTGACCAGCACGATCGAGCGGAGGAAGGATAGGACTATGCAGGCGATCAATCGCCTGTCATGAGTCGCCGACTGCATGTCTGCCCCATATCTGCCCCAATACGAAGGGCTGCCGGGCAGGTCGAAGGCGGTTCGACCGAAACATCAGCAATGTTGCG
>NZ_JBSGJZ010000063.1:0-40282 GCF_053605825.1 Saccharopolyspora sp. NPDC003752
TCAATGGAAATCAGAGCTCTGATTTCCATTGAAATTGCGGAAGTTGTCCACAGCCGACGGCGTGTCGGGCCCCGACACGCCGTCGGGCCGCAGTTTCAATTGAAACTGCGGCCCGACGCGAACTGCGGTCCGATGCGGGGTCAGGCGTTGGCGAGGGCCTTGAGGGCCTCGGCGCGGTCCGTGCGCTCCCAGGGCAGGTCGATGTCGGTGCGCCCGAAGTGACCGTAGGCCGCCGTCTGGGCGTAGATCGGCCGCAGCAGGTCGAGGTCGCGGATGATCGCCGCCGGGCGGAGGTCGAAGACCTCGTTGATCGCCGACTGGATGCGCGCCGGGTCGACGTTCTCGGTGCCGAAGGTCTCGACGAACAGGCCCACCGGCGCGGCCTTGCCGATCGCGTAGGCGACCTGCACCTCGATCCGGCTGGCCAGCCCGGCCGCCACCGCGTTCTTGGCCACCCACCGCGTCGCGTACGCCGCGGAGCGGTCCACCTTCGACGGGTCCTTGCCGGAGAAGGCACCGCCGCCGTGGCGGGCCATGCCGCCGTAGGTGTCGACGATGATCTTCCGGCCGGTCAGGCCCGCGTCGCCCATCGGGCCACCCACCACGAACCGGCCGGTCGGGTTCACCAGCAGGCGCGTGTCGGAGGTGTCGATGCCGAGGGCCTCGATCTCCGGGCCGACCACCTTCTCCTTGATGTCGACGGCCAGCATCGAGTCCAGGTCGATGTCGGCGGCGTGCTGCGTGGACAGCACCACGGTGTCCAGGCGAACCGGCTGGTCACCGGCGTACTCGATGGTCACCTGCGTCTTGCCGTCCGGCCGCAGGTACGGCAGCACCCCGTCCTTGCGGACCCGGGTCAGCCGCCGCGACAGCCGGTGCGCCAGCGCGATCGGCAGCGGCATGAACTCCGGAGTGTCGTCGCAGGCATAGCCGAACATCAGGCCCTGGTCGCCGGCGCCCTGCTTGGCGATCTCGTCGATCACGCCCTCGACGCGGGACTCGTGCGCGACGTCGACGCCCTGCGCGATGTCCGGCGACTGCGAGCCGATGGCGACGTTCACGCCGCAGGAGTTGCCGTCGAAGCCCTTCGCGGAGGAGTCGTAGCCGATCTCCAGGATCTTCTCCCGCACGATGGTCGGGATGTCCGCGTAGGCGTCGGTGGTCACCTCGCCCGCGACGTGCACCTGACCGGTGGTCACCAGCGTTTCGACCGCGACGCGCGACCGCGGGTCCTGGGTGAGCAACGCGTCCAGGATCGAGTCGCTGATCGCGTCGCAGATCTTGTCCGGGTGGCCTTCGGTCACGGACTCACTGGTGAACAACCTGCGACCGGTGCGCAGGTCCGACTGCTGACTCACAACTCTCCCTGAAATTCCTTGGAAAAGACTCACCGCAGTGGCCTGACGTGCGAGGTCAGCCTACTGCCGGGACAGCTGCCGGTTCACAGCGTCCCACAATGTGGCCGCCAGCCTGGACTTCGCGCCGAACGGGATCGGCTGCTCGGTGCCGTCGCCGCCCAGCAGCCAGCCCGCGTTGTCCTCGACCTCGAAGGCCTGCCCGTCGCCGACGGTGTTGACAACCAGCAGGTCGCAGCCCTTGCGGGCGAGCTTGGCGCGGCCGTGCTCCAGCGCGCTGGTGGTCGGATCGCCCGTTTCGGCGGCGAACCCGACGATCAGCGACGCCGCCAGCTTGTCCGCGTTCCGCGCCTCGACGAGCTCCGCGAGGATGTCCGGGTTGCGGGTCAGCGCCAGCGGCTCCGGGTCCTGATCGGTCTTCTTGATCTTGTGCCCGACGTGCGACACCGGGCGGAAGTCCGCGACCGCGGCGGCCATCACGACGGCGTCCGCGCCGTCGGACTCGGCCAGCATCACCGACCGCAGCTCCTCCGCGGTACCCACCCGGATCACCCGGACCCCGGCCGGATCGGGCAGGTCGGCGGTGTGCGCGGCGACCAGCGTGACGTCCGCGCCGCGGTGCGCGGCGACGCGCGCCAGCGCGTAGCCCTGCCGACCGGACGAGCGGTTGCCGAGGTAGCGGACAGGATCCAGCGGCTCGCGCGTGCCACCGGCGGAGATCACCACGCGGCGGCCTTCGAGGTCGCGCGGCAGCGCACGCGGCTCGGCCAGCAGCAGCCGGGCCAGGTCGACGATCTCGGCGGGGTCGGGCAACCGGCCCTTGCCGGTGTCCGCGCCGGTCAGCCGGCCGCTGTCGGGCTCGGCGACCACCACGCCGCGGCTGCGCAGCAGCGCCACGTTGTCCTGCGTCGCCGGGTGCTCCCACATCTCGGTGTGCATCGCCGGGACCATCAGCACCGGGCACCGCGCGGTCAGCAGCGTCGAGGTGAGCAGGTCGTTCGCCTGCCCGTGCGCCGCACGAGCCAGCAGGTCAGCGGTGGCGGGCGCGACGACGACGAGGTCGGCCTCCTGGCCGAGCCGCACGTGCGGGACCTCTTCGACGTCGGCGAACACGCCGGTCTCCACCGGCTGCCCGGACAGCGCCTCGAAGGTCGCGGCGCCGACGAAGCGCAGCGCGGCCTCGGTCGGGATGACCCGGACGCGGTGGCCGGACTCGGTCAGCCGTCGCAGGACCTCACACGCCTTGTAGGCGGCGATGCCACCGCTGACGCCGAGGACCACCCGCGGGCGGCCCTGCGGCGTGGCCGCACCGCTGCTAACCGTCGTCACTCGCCTTCGGTGTGCTCGAGCACGCCCGCGTGGATCTCGCGGAGCGCGATCGACAGCGGCTTCTCCCGCGGACCCGGCTCGACCAGCGGCCCGACGTACTCCAGCAGGCCCTCGCCGAGCTGCGCGTAGTAGTCGTTGATCTGCCGCGCCCGCTTCGCGGAGTAGATCACCAGGGCGTACTTGGAGCTGACCTGCTCGAGCAGGTCGTCGATCGGCGGGTAGGTGATGCCCTCGACGGTGTTGGTCGACGGGCTGCTGTTGAGCGCAGCCAGCGCGCTGGGGGTGCTCACGTGAGTGGCTCCTGCTCCTCGTGGATGTCTGCTGGGGCGGCAATGACACGGCTGGCGGCCCGGCCGGGAACCCGGTCGACGCCGGGTCGGCGCGGAACGCGCGAGGTCACTGCTCGCGGCCAAGAATCAATCGTAGCAATTCGCTGGTAGCGGCCTGCACATCGGCGTTGACGACCGATGCGTCGAACTCCGATTCGGCCGCCAGCTCCTCGCGCGCGGTCGCCAAGCGCCGCTCCACGACCTCCGCCGGCTCGGTGCCGCGACCGGTGAGCCGGTCCACCAGCACCTCCCAGGACGGCGGCAGCAGCATGACCAGCTGCGCCTCCGGCATGGCCGCCCGCACCTGGCGGGCGCCCTGGAGCTCGATCTCCAGCACGGCCGCCCGGCCGGCCGCCAGGGCCTCCTCGACCGGCTTGCGCGGGGTGCCGTAGAGGTTTCCCGCGTAGCGGGCGTATTCGAGCATCTCGCCGGCGGCGATCATCCGCTCGAACTCCGCGGTCGAGACGAAGTGGTAGTGGTCGCCGTCGACCTCCCCGGCGCGGGGCGCGCGGGTGGTCGCGGACACGCTGAAGTAGATCTCCGGGGCCTGCCTGCGCACCTCGCTGAGCACGCTGGACTTGCCTACGCCGGAGGGCCCGGAAACGACGGTGAGCCGAGGCTCGCCCTGGCGGACGGTCCTCGGCTCAGCGCCGGTTTGTGCGTCGATCACTCGCCGCTGAACTCGGAGAGCAGCGCCTTGCGCTGCCGCTCACCCAGCCCGCGCAGTCGACGGCTGTTGGCGATCTCCAGCCGCTCCATGATCTGCGAAGCGCGGACCTTGCCAACGCCGGGAAGGGCTTCGAGCAGGGCGGAGACCTTCATCTTGCCCAAGACCTCGTCGTTGTCGGCGGTCTCCAGGACCTCCGCCAGCGTGGTTCCACCTCGCTTGAGGCGCTCCTTGAGCTCAGCTCGGGCGCGACGGGCGGCAGCCGCCTTTTCCAGAGCTGCTGCCCGCTGCTCCTCGGTCAGCTGGGGAAGGGCCACCATGTCCTCCGTGATGTGGGGTTTCTCTTGATCGGTGCGGGCGACGGTACCGAGTCCGCTCCACCGGGTTCCACTTGGGTCCCCGTTTTTGTGAGCAGGATTCATCCGCTTCGCCGCCCAGACCCGCCTGGTTCCGCTCGTACGAGGCGCGCACGAGCACGGGGCCGTTGCAAGTACTACCAACAAAGCCGCTGAAGTGCACTAATCTCGGCCAAAACTCTTCGAATGTGTCCGATTTCCGCACAGTTGAGCCACTCCGATGGCGTCCTCGCAGGTCACACCGGGGTGAAGTACCCCTCATCCGCGAGGTGACCAAGAACTCCCGCCGCTTCCGCTACGCGGAAGTTCCGCAAAGGTTCCGGCCGCCCGCCCGCCGGGATGGCGGCGGCGCCAGATCCAGAACACGGCGCACGACAGCACCGCCCAGCCCGTCAGCACCAGGAACGGGAAGGCGTGCTGGTAGCCGCCGAAGTAGACGGCGGTGTGCATCGCGTTGACCGACGCCCCGGGCGGCAGCCAGACGCCGATCAGGCCCAGCGGGGACGGCAGCAGCGGCCAGGACACCGCGCCGCCGGACGAGGGGTTGCCGAGCAGCACCATCAGCCCCCAGGTCGGCACCATCGCCCACCGCCCCATCAGCGCGTTGAACATCGTGAACACCATCCCGGAGCTGAACATCGTCAGCGCCAGGATCAGCCAGGCCTCGACGACCGGGAACCGGACGGCGCCGAGCAGCCAGTCGACCACGGCGATGATGGCGAACCCGCCGAACAGCGAGTAAGCGGCGGTGAACGCGATCCGCTCGGCGGGATCGAGCGCCTTGGCGTGCACGCTGAGCTGGATGGCGCCGACGAAGCCGATGACGATCGCGGCCAGCGTCACGTAGAACAGCGCAAGCCCGCGCGGGTCGCCGCGCTGCAACGGCTTGAGGTCGGTGACGACGACCGCCATGCCGAGACTCGCGCCGGCCTTCTGCCCCACCTGCTCCAGGAGCTGCGCGACGGACGCACCCGAAGCACTGGCCACATCGAGCCGGAACACGTCGCCGCGCAGATCGAGCACGCCGAACACGCGCTGCTCCTCCACCGCCTGCAGCGCCTCGTCGTAGTTGGACCGGTGGAGCTCGAACGCGGCGCCCGCGGCCTGCTCCATCTCGGCGACGAGCGCAGGATCGTGCCGGGTGCCGACGACGGCCAGCGGGACGCTGTGCGGCGTCGGATTGGCCATCGCGAAGGTGTAGGAGCCGGCGAACAGCGCGGCGGCCGCGGCGACGATGAGCACCAGCACGGCCGCCGGGAAGAACGGCGACTCCCGGAAGGCCCGCCAGCGCCCGCGCTGGACCTCAGTCGACGCCATGCGACGACTGTAGGTGACCAATCGCACACCGACCGGATTCCCGCGTTCGGCGGGATTCGCGGAGGTGACCGGGTCAGATGGTCTTCATGAGGTCCTGGATCCGGGTGGCCATGCGCTGCTTGTCGACCGGGGCGACCGTGGTCCAGGCTTCGGCGCTGCGGCGGCTGTTCTCGATGAGGTACCAGCCCTTGGCGGTGGCGAAGAAGTTGGTGACCATCGGCGCGCGGTGCCGCTTGCCCTGACCGTCCATGACCGACGCACCGAGCTGGGCCCACGCGATGCGCTCGCCCCCGGCCATCTCCACCAGCGTCCGCGCATCGTCGCGCCGGATCCCCTGTCGCGCAAGGCCTTCCGCCATCGCGCGGTCGGACTTACCGGCGGCCTTGGCGGCCTGCTCCATCGCATCACTGCGCAGCGACACACCGCGCCCAGGCCCGGCCTTGACGTCGTCGGGCAGCACGCTGAGCGCGGCCCGGACCATCGCGTCGGCGGGCAGGGCCTGCAACCGGACGCTCTGCTCGGTCTGCACCGCCAGCGTCGCGTTGTTCCGGACGTTGGCGACCAGCCCGGAAAGCTCCCGCTTCGAACCGTCGGGCTTGCGCTCGTTGAAGGTGACGTCGAAGGCCCGCTCGTAGCGCTGCAGCGGCAGGAACACGCCGTAGATGTCGTCTTCCCGCATCTCGTTGCCGAACCCGAGCGCGCGCAGCTCCTCCCACGCCCGCCGTTCGGCCTCGCGGCGCTCGGACTGCAAGATGCCTTCCGGGAGCACATTCAGCACCAACGGCTTGGCCCCCAGTTCGAAGTGCTTCCAAGCCTCGTAGAACGCCTGCTTCGACAGCTCGAATTTCACCGGATTCTCCCCAGGCCAGTACGTGGGCGGCACCGAACCGGTGCCGCCCACGGCGTTTTCTGTTGTGAACTACTGCTTACTTCCGATCTCACTCACCGAAGACGGGCGGCGCGACCTTCGGCAATTCGTCGTCGAAGAAGCCGTGATCGCCCTTGAGGTAGTCGGGAGTCTCGTGCTCCTGGTCCTCCTCGCCCTGCTTCCCCTGCGGGCGACCACCGGCCGCACCGGCCCCCGCGGCACCGCCACGACCACCGGCACCACCGGGACCGGACCCGGGAGCGGCGCTACCGGGACCACCGATCCCGGCCCGGCCACCGGCACCCACACCAGGACCGCCGGCCCCACGACCACCGGCACCGAGACCACCCCGGCTCCCAGCACCACCGGCGCCGCCACCGCGGCCGCCAGCACCACCGCCGAGCCCTGGCCGGCCACCGCTGGGACCGGAACCGCCGGGCCCACCCGGAACCCCGGGCACGCCGGGGTAGCCCCGCCCGCTGTCGCCGACCGGAACGCGCGGCTGCGGACCGGGAGTCCGAGACGTGTCAGGCCGCTGCCACACGGGATTCGTGTTGCTGACGTAGCCGGAGCTGCTGGTATTCGTGGTGCCGGTCGTCCCGGTACTAGGCCCGGGCGGCCCCATCTTGTCCGCCACCACCGGAGTCGCCGACTGGCTGGTGGTGCTGTGCGGCGAAACCTGCGGAACGCTCCCAACGTTCGGGTGCTCCGACCCGGTGACCGTGGTCCTCATACCGCCGCTCGGCGGCGGGCTGAACACCGAGCTCGCGGCAACCGTGCCCTGTGAAGCGTTGTCGTAGTTATGGAACGCCTGCACGGCTTCCTGACGCAGCTTCTCGTTGTGCGCCTTGGCGTCCTCGGCGTCGGTCGAGCCGGTCCATACCTTGTCCCAGCCCTCTTCGAGCCAGCTGTCGTCCGGGACTTCCTGCTCCTCGCCCTTACCGGGAATCGAGGACTGCACCTTCTTGAACGCCTCACCCTGGTCATTCATCAACTGCGACTGCGCCAAGGCGTTGTCGGCAGTGACCTCGGTCCACAGCACGACCGGCATGGCCTGGTTCTGCATGGCCTCGCCGGACTCGGACTGCATGACCGCGCCTACGCTCTTCAGCTTCTCCTCGACACGAGTTCTCAGTTCTCGGAGGTACTCGTCTTCTTTCTTCCAGCCCTCGGAATTGGTGTACAGGCCTTGGGGCGAGCCGCCGCTTACCCAGCCGCGCATCTGTTCAAGCGACGCGCCCTCGAAGTCCGAGGGTTCGATCTGTCTTGTGTCAGTCACCCCGTGCCCCCTCACGCATTGGGAAGATTCTGGATTGCAGCCTCAGCGAATTTTTCCGCCTGCTGGCACATATCGATACCAGGATCGACAGTTCCCGTCTTGGCAATGTTGGAGATCAGGAAACCCTTGTCGGAAATATTGGCATACAGAACGCACCCGGTGCTTTCCTGATATGCCACCACAGGATAGCCCCCCAGGTCAGCGGTCTTGTTCGGATCGCGACGCTTCCCGACTTCTTCGTCGAAGCTCCCCTTACCACTCACAGCGACGAAGACTCCCCACCCCGCCGTACCAGCCTTGCCCTTCTGGTACTGGCAACCCGGAAGCTCGTTGGAGGTGCGTTCACGTGGCTCTTGGTCAGCGCCGAGCGAGTTCCACTGAGACTCTGTGACGATCGAGCACTTGTCGGTGATCTCGACTGCCTTTGCAGGTCCCGTTCGCGGAGGAGTTGAGGGTTCGCGCGCACTCGTCGGTTGCTCCGTGGCCCCCTGGGTTTCCGACGGCGGGTTCTCCGCAGGGCTTCCACATCCGGCCAAGAACAAGCCGAGAAGGGCTGCGCCCGCCACCAGTGCCTTACGCCTCAACATTCCCTCCACGGAAGCTGTCCACGGCGTTCTGATCGTCGGTACGCGTTTGTTGCGCACTCGCCCGCAAATTCGCCGCAGTTTGCGCGAACACCTCGGCAAGACCAAGGTAATTCTCCATATACCCACTGCCACTGCCGGCAGCGACCTGACTGTAAACAGGCGCTGCTTGAGAACTGACCGGGTCCAACGCCGGCGGCTCCACCGACGCGAGTTGCTGAATGTCCAAGACACGGTCCTGCATCGCCTGGGCTTCGTCTTCGAAGAACCTGGCCACCTCATCGACCTTGTCGGGGTCGATGCGCATCGCCCCGCCCGCAGACTGAGACTGGGCAAAGGCTGCCTTGTCCGCCGCGCGCGCGAGGGTGGACGCGAAGGCTCCGATCGGAGCGACCCAGCCGCCTTTGTCCATCTGGTGTTGCATGTAAGCCTGGTCCGTTGCGTCGAACTGGACCTGGTTGCCTTCCCCCTCGGCAGTCACCGCTGAACTCCCCTCGTCCGCGTGCCGTCGCGACGAGGGCGACGGTCATCCACTTGCCAGCGTGGCAAACGTTAGCGCAAGTGAGCAGCCATAAGGCCGAGAGTTGATGAAGACAGACAGCGGCATCCGGGTGAATTCTCACCCGGATGCCGCTAAGGGGTTTCGGATCAAGGTCGTCTATGCATCGAGCCGCCCCGCGCGGACGCCATCGACGAAAGAGGCCCAGGTCGCAGCACCGAAGAGCAGTACGCCACCGTCGGGGTCCTTCGAGTCCCGCGCTGCGACAGCTGAGTCGACGAACGCCACCTCCACGCAGTTGGTGTACGTCGCGCTGCGGCTGCTCTTCCGCCACGCCAGGTTGGAAAGATCAAGAACTGTCATGGCGCCTCCTGGCAAGTCTTCACGTCAGCCCATCGGCGCTTTGCGAAATGAGCTCCGCCGAATCTTCGGGAGATAGCGCCACCTCGCACAACCGCCCAAGGGCGTCCCTTGCTGCCGCAACGTGCTCCACTTCTTCGAGAAACGACGTGGAACCACGGCACTCGACGTGAACGAGATCTTCGTGGCTCTTGAACTCCAAGAGCACGAACGGCCCATCGAACCCCGGGTGCGCACCCGCTGAAGTCGGCACGACTCGTAGGGTCACGTTGTCACGACTGGACGAACTGTGCAGATGCTTGAGCTGCCGGTACATGATCCCCGGCCCTCCGACAGGTCGCTCCAGCGCCGTTTGTTCGATCAAGAACACGAAGTTCGCGGCAGCTGCGGAATGCAGGACCGTCTGCCTGGCCATTCTCGCACTGACGAACTGGTGCACCTCCGCGGCCGTGAAGTTACGGCCTGATCCGTCGCACAGGGCTGCCGCGTACTCCGATGTCTGCAACAGCCCCGGTACGAGCATCGTCTCGTAGTTGTGGAACGCCACGGCTTCGTTCTCGAAGCGGATCAAGTCTTCCAGAGCCGGCAAGCGACCGTCCTGCACTTGCCACCAATTCGGGTTTGAGGTCGTGCGCACGATCCTCAACAGCTCTTCGCGGCGCTCCGCAGGTACCCGGTACAGGCCCAACAGCGCCGACACATCGTCGGCGTAGAGCCCCCGCTGGCCGTTCTCGATCCTGCTCAGCTTTGACATCGAAAACCCAAGTGCCCCAGCGACTTCTTCTGCTCCGAGGCCGCTTCGCAGCCTCAGTTCGCGGAGCTCGCTGGACACCCTCCGGACCCGGACCGGGACCCCGACTCGTCCGTTCATCTGGCCTCCCGCTTTCGGAATCGATCTGACCTCCCCCGACCACCATCACCGGTTGCCAGCGGGGCACGTAACCCAAGTCACTCGAAAGAATGTTTGCGTGCCCGAATGGAGACCCCGGAAAGTTCTTGCCGCAAGGGAAAATTCCGCTCCGGGAGGGCAGAAACATGTGCGCCAGCTGGAACATTCCGACCGATGGGCGACGAGCCGAGGTCACCGTCACGATGCTGGTCCGCGACGAGGTCTCAATCGCCCAGGAAGGCATCGAAGTCGTGGTCGCAAGGCGTCAGCTGACGGATCTCGCCGACAAGCTCTACTTCCTCGACCAGGCCTTCACCGCCGACGCCCGAGACGTCGTCGAAGCCCTCTGCGGCCAGGAATGAACCTGCCATCCCCATTCATCGAGGACCACAAGCACATGCGACGAACCATGGCCATCATCTGCCTACTCGCAGCAACCGCAACGGCTTGCACGTTGCCGGACAAACCGAATCGGGCACTGGCCCCGGTGGGCAGGCCATCCTTCAACGGCCCTGTCACGTCCGACAACGTCGACGGGGTCGATCCGAACGCGCTGTTCTGGGAAATGTTCTACCGCCAAGCCCAAGAACCGGTTCTGCACACCAGGCGGGAGCACTTCGAAAGTCCCGAACCGGCCGCCGAGCGAAGCATGGTCAGGGTGAACGATGAAATCCACGACTATCGAGCACGGCGCCACATCGGTGCTTCCATCGAACATTGGCTTGGCAAAAGCCGCCTGTGGGGCAAATGCGTCGATGACATGCAAGTCGACTACAGCCTTTCACGCGGAACCTGGGGAACGCCGAAGCCCGACCACCTGTGCCGGGTGCCGAGCAAGCCGTTCCTCGGCGACGGGATCATCCCGGCCGGCCTGACCGCCGATCAGGCCACCACGATGGTCAACGCGCTGAACAAAGACTCGTGGCGATTCCTGGTCGCCGAACGACCGGGCCTGGTCAAGGTCAACGGCGCTACGCACATCCG
Source organism: Saccharopolyspora sp. NPDC003752 (assembly GCF_053605825.1). Taxonomy (NCBI): domain Bacteria; kingdom Bacillati; phylum Actinomycetota; class Actinomycetes; order Pseudonocardiales; family Pseudonocardiaceae; genus Saccharopolyspora; species Saccharopolyspora sp. NPDC003752. The sequence continues at coordinate 10,817 of NZ_JBSGJZ010000063.1, forward strand.
GCTCCCGGTACGCGCACGAGTGCTGCCCGATGCGGATGGTTACCGCTGGGACATGCAGCACCTCATCTGGGCCTTCAAGAAGACCGGGCTGGACATCCAGACCTATCCGTACCACACCGCTGGCAACACGGCCGCCGGCGCGGACATGACCTACTATATCGACCCGAAAACCCTGTTGCCCACCTACATGTTCCGCCAGGCCCTGCGCCCGTCCGAAAACGGCGAGCCCCGCCCTGCAGCCGTGACCAGGGTCGAATACATCCGTCCAGCGGTCTTCCCCGCCGACCCCCTGGCGGACACCACGCCGTGGGCCCTCTCCTGGGCCCCCGACATCCGCTGATCAAACGATCGATGCCACAGCCTCGTTTTTGGAGCGAACGGCCTGTTCGCCTCGTTAGATGAAGTGAACAGGCCGTTCGCTCCATCCACCCATCGCGAGCCGCTACGCGGCGGGGAGGGCCTGCAGGGCTGCTTCGGTCGTTCGCTTCGCCGCGTCGCAGCTGGTGCCGACCTCGATCGGCGCTCCTGATCGCACCAGGGCGCTCACCAGCAAGGATCCCGCGTCCGCCACGTCGACCACGAACGTGCAGCCCGTGGCGTCGTTGACCTTCGCCGCCGGGTAGCCGCCGACGTCGAGCTTCTGGGCGCGCGGCTGGGCCTCGGTGAACTGCTGGAACGTGCGCTCCCGATCCGCCGCCACGAAGACGCCCCAGCCCGGGCCGCCCGGGGTGCCCGACTCGTACTGGCAGCCCGGCTTGCCCGCGTTCTCGCCCGGCTTCGGTTCTTGGTCCAGGCCAAGGGTTCTCGCCTGGTCCGACGTGAGCAGCGAGCACGGGTCGCCGACTTCGAGCGACTTCGCCGTCGCGGTGCGGGTGGAACCGTTCGGCGGCTGGTCGGTGGGAGCCGCGCCTGTGCTGCAGCCCGTCAGCAGAAGTCCGGCCGCGACCGCGCCGGCCGCGAGTTCCTTGCGCAAGGCCCGCCTCCCGTCCGAGTTGTGGTGCGAGCGGAACCCTGCCACACGAGCCGAAATTGGCACAACCATTGTTGCGACATCAGAGTTACCGATAGACGCAGACCGGGAATTTCCTCGTCAGCCGTCGTTCTTACCGTTGTTCTCCAGCCGCTTTTCCCAGTTCTTCTGCCGTTCTTCCCAGCGCTTCTGGCGCTCTTCCCAGTGCTGGCCCGGCTGGTCGGCGTCCTCCTGCCCGGCGTCGGGAGGCGGCGGCTGCGGGGTTACCGTCACGATCACCGGGAGCGGCGGCGCGGGCGGCGGGATGGTGCGCACGTCCGCGGCGACGCGGTCCGCCGCGGCGAGGATGACGCGGGCGTTGTCCGGGTTGAGCTTGCCCTGCGCCTGCGCGGTGGCGATTTCGCGGTTCAGCTCGCCGAGGGCCGCCTCGGCGGCGGCGCGGTCGTTGGCCAGTGCCGCGGTCTTCACCGCTTCCACCTGCGTGATGAGCTGCCGGCGAACCTGCGGATCGACCGGTTCCGGCGCGCTACCGCAGCCAGCGAGCAGCAGCGCGAGCGCGGCGAGGAGGGCGCGTTTCATTCCCGGACCAGCCTTTCCAGGTTGGCGAGATCATCGGGCAGGCGAGCGACCCCGGCCGGCCCCGATTCCGGCGGCAGCGTCGGCGCGACGGACGCTTCCGGCAGCGAGAGGAACCCGATCAGCGCCACCAGCAGCACCAGCAGTCCGCCACCGGCCAGCAACAGCGGTCGGCGGCTCCGCCGCTTCTGCAGCTCGGCGACCGGGAGGTGCTGGGTGACCGGCCGGTTCGGCGGCTCGGCGACCGGGAGGTGCTGGGTCGGCGGCTCGGGCGGCCGTTGCGGGGCGGCCGGAATCCGCGGGATCACCTCGGTCGACCGGCCGCTGAGCAGGTCCGCGCTCTGCGCGGCGGTCGGCCGCCGCTCCGGAGCGGCGGCGGTCATCGCGATCAGCGCCCGGTGCAGGTGCGCGGGAATCCCGACCGGTACCTCGGGCGCGCGCACCAGCCTCGCCACGGCGCTTTCCGCGCCCGCACCGGGATATTCGACCCGGCCGGTGATGCATTCCAGCAGCACCAGGCCGAGCGCGTAGACGTCGGCCGGGTAGCTGACCTCGCCGCCGCTGACCTGCTCCGGCGCCATGTAGGTGGCGGTGCCGACGATGATCCCGGAACTGGTCATCCGCGCGACCGCGTCGGCCAGCCGGGAAATGCCGAAGTCGGCCAGGAAGGCCTTGCCGTCGCCTGCGATCAGCACGTTCGACGGCTTCACGTCGCGGTGCACGATCCCGTTGTCGTGCACGTGCGCCAGCACGTCGGCCAGCTGGCCGCCGAGGTCGGCGACGTGTTCCGGCGGCAGCGGGCCAGCGGCGATCGTGTCGGCCAGCGTCCGGCCCTCGACGAGCTCCATGATCAGGTAGAGCTCGTCCTCGCTTGCACTGAAGTCGTGCACGGTGACCAGGCCGGGATGGCTCAACCCGGCGAGGATCCGCGCCTCCTCGGCGAACCGCTCCCGCCCGGTGGCATCGGCACCGGAGCGGAAGACCTTGGCGGCGACGACGCGCTGCAGCCGGGTGTCCATGGCCCGGTGCACGTCGGCCATCCCGCCGGTACCCAAGCGGGCGCCCAGCCGGTAGCGCCCGCCCAGCAGAGGTGCGTCGCCCATCAACCCTCCGAACAGCCGGTCACCAGGAAAACCCTAACGGACCGACGTTCCGCGCCTGCTCGGGCCGCAGTGCCCAGGCCGATCGGGGTCAGGCGAACAGGAAGACCACCGCGGTGAAGGCCAAGCCCGGCGAAGTCAGGTAGCCGACGATGCGCACGGCACGCCTCAACGAAGGTTCAGGTACACGGTCTCGACCAGATCCGGGGCGTTGATCAGGCGGAATTCGAGGACCGAGTTGTCCGCGAACTGGATTCCGAAGAACTCCACGGGCTCGCCGCCCCGACCGCGCTCGGCCGAGGTGAACCGGCCGACGTGCGGGATCGGGATCTCCCACCAGGTTTCGATCGGGCCGGCCGGGTGCTGCGGTGCTCGCGGCTGATCATCCTCGACCTTCGCCCTGCCCTTGCCGAACAAGCCACCCAGCAGCCCGGAAGACTCCTCGCCCTCCGATGCTTTCTGCTGTTCAGCGGCCTTCAGCGCATCGGCGCGGGCATCCGCCTCCACGATCACCGCGAGCCGGCGGTTGCTGCACGCCAACCAGGAGAAGTGCTTCCCGCGGCTCAGCGCGTCCCCGCACTGCGCGGCCGCTCGCCCCGGGTTGTCGGTGTGGAACCAGCCCCACACGGCCGGGTCGTGCACCCACTCGTCCGCCATGAACTCCCCGGCCGACAGACGGGCGTTCACCAGCGGCCACGGCGGCTGCAAGCCGTCGTCCTGCTGCGGAAGGTACGGAACCTGCCGGGTGTTGCCGAGCGTGGCGCCGAACCAACCCGGCTTGTGCTCGCCTCCCACGAGGAAGATGAGCTGCTCGCCGGGGGCGCACCAGCCGTCGGTGAGCAGGCGTAGAACTTTGGACCGATCCCTCATCGCTGGCCCTCGTCAGATTCTTCCGTGGGACATCGCCGCCAGCCGCTGCGCGGGCTTCTCGTCGCGCGACGGGCTGATCTCGATCCCCGAGCCGTCCGTGAACTGCACGCGCAGGTACCAGGCCTTGTTCGAGGTGTAACCGCGGCCGAGTTTGCGCTGGTACGCGCTGACGTCGGCGATCGCAGGCCGCTGGATCTCCAAGTGCGCGCTGGCCGCCGGCACCGGGACGGCGACCCCGGGCTCGTACTCGGGCTTCGACGCGACGATGTCCCGGACGTCGCGGGCGAACTTCATCGCGCCCTTCCCGAACTTGAGCGCACCGCCGAGGACGCCTTTCGACTCCTCGGCTTCCGCGGCCTCCTCAACGACTTCCTGGAAGGTCAGCCAGGACAACCGGTGCGAGGTCAACACCCAGAAGCCGTGCACGGCCTCGGCGGGAATGCGGGACAGCTCCGCGACCGCCATGCAGTCCGGGGCCGGACCGAACACGACGCCCGCGGGCCAGGTCTTCAAATCGGAGTCGGTGTCCCCACCGGTGACCGCATCGAAGACCCCACCCAGGACGCCTCCGGCGGCGTCGCCGATGCCGAGGGCGGCGCGCGCGCCCCACCCCTTCTTCGGCTTCCCCTTCTCGTCGAGCCCCTCGACGTCGAAGAGGTAGCTGTGCTGCGACCGGAGGCACCACAGGATGGGCTCCCCCGGCCGGCACCACTGCTGGCGAGCCGCCAGAACTTCGATCACGAGAAGCCCTTCTCCTGCGCCGATTTCCGCTCTTGTTCGTTCATCTGCCCGGTGACCTGGTCCTCACCCTTGCCGTAGGCGTACTCGGCGCCCTGCTCGATCGCCGCGTCCGTTGCCGTCGCGGCACCTTCCTTGAAGATCGCTCCGGTCAACCGCGTCGACCCGCCCAGCGTACTGGTCAGGAACCGCTGGGAAAGGTTGCCCGCCAGCGCCTCGGAGCCGGTCACACCTTGCATGAACCGGTTGCCGGTGGTGGTGGCGAACGTGCTCCCGTCGGCCCTCGTGAGGGTGTTGAACAAGGGGTTCGAGTCGAGCTTCCGCGCCACGAACTGGGAAACCTTCCCACCGTTGCGCAGCTCGTTCATCTTGTCGATGACCTTGCGGAGCTTGCCGACCTCTCGCACCTTCTGCAGCAGCTCTTCCAGCTTCTGGAAGAGCTTGTAGAGCTTGCCCTGGATCTGAGCGATCCGGCCACCGACCCGAGCGCCCTGGCCGGCGACCTGCGCAGCCGTTCCGGCGCTGGCCGCGCCGACCGAGGCACCGGCGGTGATCCAGGAAGCCGCCAACGCCGCCAGCCACTGCACGATCAGGCCGATGATCAGCTCGGTGACGACGGAGATGAAGAACTCGACGAACATGTCGAAGATGTCCGCGATCATGTCCAGCGTGCCCTTGAGGTCGCGGACGTCCGCGGCCAGGGCCTTCGTGCCTTCGCCGAATTCCGTCATCTGCTTGCGGAAGGCGTCGCCGTCCTTGCCGACCCAGGTCTCCGCCGTGCCCTGCGCCCGCTGCGGCTCCTGCTCGGCGACCTGGTCGAGCCACTTCGCGACGTTCTCCCAGCCCTCGCCGGTGGCGCGCATCTGCTCGGGGTCACCGATGGCGAACTCGGCCAGCTCGATCAACGGGCTGAGCACGATCGAGACGAGGAAGCCCAGGCCGTTGTCCATCAGCGCTTGGCCGGGGCTCGCCAGGCTCTGCAGCACCTCCGCCCGCGCGGACACGGTGGCCACGCCCCACTCCGGCGGCGAAGACGCGTCGGCGAGGTCCTGGCCGGCTGACACCCAGGACGAGCCGCGGCCCGCGGCCTGCTCGAACCAGTTCTTCGAGTTCCCGTCGCCCTTGTTGAGGCTCTGGAGGTCGCCCGGTCCCTGCGGCGCGCTCATCCGCCCAGCCCCTCTCCGGCCTTCTTCAGCATCTCCGAGATCTGCTGCTCGGTCTCCGCGTAGTCCTTGACCGTCTCGTCCAGCGATTCCTTCATGTGCTGCAGGAACTCCTGCGCCTTGGACGCCAGGTCCTTGCAGGAGTCCAGGCTTTCGAAGTACTTGCTGCTCAGGCCCACGGCGTCGCCGATGGGACCGAAGCACTGGTCGTCGACCTTGGCCTGGTGGAGCAGGTCGGCGAGCTGGCCGAACTTGTCGGCCAGGCTCTCGCACCCCTGGCCATGACCGGTCAACGTGCCCGGCGTCATCTTCAAATCAGTCAAGACAGCACCCCCTCAGCGAAGAAACGAGCCCGCAGAGGAGCCGTCATCGACGCCAATTCCGCTGCGGTGATCACTTGGACGCTACGACACCCGCAGACGGTTCCCAATCAATGGTAAGCAAATTCGCACCACATGAAGATATGGGCGCTTATCTCCCAATGTTCGATTTGTCCACTGAGGGACGAACGGCAGCGACGCAAACCGGGCAAAATCCGACCTCTGCCGCGCGAGACGTCACCTCGCATTCTAAGTGCAGAGTGTCTACTCAGGAGCCACCCAGGAACGCAAGGAGAGCACCCGGATGCACGCCAAGGCACCACATCCGTCAAACCGCCCAAAAAGGGCAAATCTTTGCTGCCACGTCGATTATTGATCCGTCACCGAACCGATTCATGGAAATACCGGATCCGGTGGACCACCGGACTTTGATGTCTTTAGCCGCCTTGGAATAACGTTCGCGCGGACATTCCCAGAGAGTGCCAGTCCTTCGCCACCTGGCGGGGACTCGGAAACTCGGAGACGACATTGATAGCCGAGGGAGCTTTACCGAGCAATCGCCCGGAACCCTTGACTTCGTCCGCCGATTCCTCGCCGGCACTTTTTTCGGAAACCTTACCCCCGGTCACCTGCTCGCCCTTACCGCAGACGTACGCGGCGCCCTGCTCGATCGTATCCGTGACCGTTGACATACTCGCATTGAAGGCCTCGAACGGCAGTCTCACGGGAAGCGGGTGCGAGTTCTGATCTCCAGAACGGATCCGTCCGCGAACTTGTTGCACGAGAAGAAGTACCCGTAGGAGCTTCGACCCTTGGTGACGAGATGGACGTCGACGAACTGGCCACGACGGCATTCCCACAACGTGACCGCCGGATCACCGGATCTGGAGTTGTCGGCCAAGTCGCTCACCGCCGAAACCGCAGAGCGGGCCCGTCCCAGGAATCGACCGAAACCGCTGGTTTCCTTCTTTCCCTCGTCAGAATCGGCATCTTGCCCACCTTTCCGCTCGGGCTCGCGCACGACAGATGCCTCTACGACAACTGCGATCCGCTGGTCAGTGACCACGAACCAACCGGCCGGCCCGGCAGCCGCCAAGTGATCAGCGCAGGCCACAGCGAGTTGATTCGGGGCCGAGGCGATCAGCCAACCGCGAATCGCCGGATCGTGCACCCACTCGTCCCCGTAGAAAGAGCCCTGCCGCACTGCGGCTGTGGGCGGTCGGAGCTCGCTGAGGTCGACATCGAGGTCGCGAACCTGGGATGACGGACGATATGGAACCAGGTGGCGACCACCAATGGTGGCACCAAGATGACCCTGCACCTCCTCGCCACCGAGCACCGAACGAACCGTGTCGCCCTCGCCGACCCACTGCGCTTCCAGCAGCTTGCGAAACTTGTCTGCTTTCATGCGGCTACTCACTCCTGGCCGTGGCTCATCGCGAGCATTCGCTGGACGCGCTTCTCGTTGTGCTCGTCGGAAACCTCGATCGTCGACCCATCGACCAGCGCAATGCGCAAGAACGGCAAGTTCTTCGAGTCCTTGAGCTTGCGCGTAATGACGTCCATGGAAGCGATTTCGCTCCGCGGAACCTCCGCCTGCACCGTGAAGCTCGGCAGCTCAGGTTCGGCAGCGGGCTCGGCCGGTACCTCGTCCGCGCCGCCCACATATCGGCCGACGGTGTTCTTCAATCCGCTCAACACGTTTCCCACCGAGGCCGACGTCTCTGGTTTGCCAGACTCGAACTCCAGTAGGCCGAGCCGGTGCGAGGTGAGGAACCACAACAGGTTTCGGTCCGCCCGGTTCGCGTTCGTCACCTGCCACGATGCCAGGCTGGTAGCGGCCAAGCAGTCCCGGCCACCTCCTGTGATCACGGCATACGGACCAGCGAAGCTCGTGCTGCCAGCATCTCCCGGGGAGATCGCTTCCGACGCTGCCTCCGCAAGGAAGCCGCCCACAGCCCCCAGCGCACGAACCGCTCCTGCCGCACGCTTCGCGCCGCTCTCGTCCAAGCCCCGCACCTGGTAAACCACGTAGGGCTGACGCCCCTGAGGTTTCTTCAACGGGGTGCACCACAGGATTCGCTCATCAGGTCTACACCACGCGGACCTCGCCGCGATCACCTCGATCACGAGAAACCACGCTCCTGTGCCTGATCACGCTGCTCATCCGACAGATCACCCTGGAACCAGCCCTTGCCGGTGTCGTACACCGCGTTCGCCCCCTGCTCGATCGCCGCCCCAGACACCACGTCCGTACCAGCGGCCATTGCAGCTTGGCCGAATGTCGCCTTTCCACCCAGGACGCCGCCCAGCACATGTGAGGTCGCGGTGCTCGCCAGACCCTGCACGCCCTTGATGTCCGTCTGGAACTGGGCTTTCTGGGCCTTCAGCGCGTCAACGGCCTCGCTGTCGTTGTTCCGGACCGCATCGGCGATGCGGTTGTCGAAGTCCGTGAGGGAGTCGGCGTGCTGCTTCTCGACGTCTTGGAGGAACTTTCCTCCCTTGGAGGTGAAGTCGGTCCCGTCCGCCTTGGTGAGGAACTTGGCCACTGGGTTCGCGTCGATCTTCCGCGCGATCGCCTTCTCGATCATGTTGCCGTCGCGCATGTCGTTCATCTTGTCGATGACCTTGCGGAGCTTGCCCGCCTCTCGCAGCTTCTGCAGCAGGCGCTCGATCTTCTGGAATATCTGGTAGAGCTTGCGCTGCACCTGCATGACCCGCGTCGAGATGCGAACTCCGGTGGCACCGACCTGGACCGCTGTCCCGGCGCTAGCCGCGCCGACCGAAGCACCGGCCGTGATCCACGACGCAGCCAGGGCCGCCAGCCACTGGACGATCAGGCCGATGATCAGCTCGGTGACCGTCTGGATGAAGAACTCGACGACCATGTCGAAGATGTCCGCGATCATGTCCAAGGTGCCCTTGAGATCGCGGATGTCCGCAGCCAGTGCCTTGGTGCCGTCGCCGAACTCCGTCATCTGCTGCCGGAACGCGTCGCCGTCCTTGCCGACCCAGGTCTCCGCCGTCGCCTGCGCCCGCTGCGGCTCCTGCTCGGCGACCTGGTCCAGCCACTTCGCGACGTTCTCCCAGCCCTCACCGGTGGAACGCATTTGCTCCGGGTCGCCGATCGCCCATTCCACCAGTTCGATGAGCGGGCTGAGCACGATCGACACGAGGAAGCCCAGCCCGTTGCTCATCAGCGATTGACCAGGACTGGCCAACGAGGTCAGCACTTCGGCCCGGGCTGAGACCGACGCCGCACCCCACTCCGGCGGCGACGACGCGTCGGCGAGGTCCTGACCGGCGGCCACCCACGATGAACCTCTGCCAGCGGCCTGCTCAAACCAGTTCTTCGAGTTCCCGTCGCCGTTGTTCAGCGACTGCAGGTCCCCCGGGCCCTGCGGCGCGCTCATCCGCCCAGTCCCTCCCCAGCCTTCTTCAGCATCTCGGAGATCTGCTGCTCCGTCTCGGCGTAGTCCTTGACCGTGTCATCCAGCGACTGCTTCGTCTTCACGAGGAACTGCTGCGCTTTCGACGCGAGGTCCTGGCATTCGTGCAGGCTGTCGAAGTAGATGCTGCTCAGGCCGACCGCGTCACCGATGGGGCCGAAGCACTGGTCGTCGACCTCGGCCTGATGGAGCAGTTCGGCCAATTGACCGAACTTGTCGCCCAGGCTTTCGCAGCCCTGGCCGTGGCCGGTCAGCGTTCCCGGCGTCATCTTCAAGTCAGTCAAGACAATCCCTCGTCAGCGCAGGAAGGAGCCCGAGGAGAAGTCGTCATCGTCGTAGTCCGCGCTCCGCTGCGGCCGCTGCGGCTGCTGCGGCGTTGCCGGACCCGCCGACGGCGGCCGGGTCGGGGCGGGCGGCGGCGTGGGGCTTTCCTGCTCGGGCGTCTCGTCCACGGCGGTCGGCTTGATCGCCACGCCTTCGACGTTGAACGCCTCCTGGAACTTGTCGAACTGGTCGCCGAGGATCGGCGCCACCACGTCGTTCATCTGCTCCGCCGCGATCGCCGTCGCCTGGCGGATGGTGGCCATGATCTGCTGCTGCAGTTCGTTGGCGGACTGGCGCACCGCGTTCGGCGCCAGGCGCAGGTCCAGCACCGCTCCCGACGGCGCCACGGTCACCGTCACCGACCGGTCCTGGCTGCTCGCCGTGGCCTGCATGTCCTGCATCTTGGACTGCAGCTCCGACGCCTTCTGCGCCTGCTCCTCGAACTTGCGCATCATTTCCTGGATGCGCTCAGACGCGCTGCTCACCGTCTGTCCCCTTAACTTCCGATCCGTTGGGGCCGAGACTATCCGACCGGCCACAGCCCCTCGTGTCGTTCGAAAATCCGTTCCCGCGAGCAAATCAGCCGCGGGCGTGCAGCCTGTTGCCGAAACGGACACGACGTGCTATTTGCACGAGGACCACCACGATCATCAGGCTGGACGCGGCCATCAGCCCCATCAGGACGTACTGCCCGGTCTTGTCGTAGCGCTCCGGCAGGACCACCGACGTCGGCCCCGTGCAGCGGACCTCGGCGGCGCCGGAGAACCACGCCTGTTCCGGCCCCGGCAGCCGCGCGCTGCGGAGGCTGTTCGCCGGGCGGTCGGGGACGAACTCGCGCGCCTCGCCGGCCTCCGGGACCACCTGGCACTTCACGTACTCGTCCCGGTGGGCGGCGAGCCCGAACGGCTGCCCCCGATCGAGCTCCACGCGTGCGACCGGATCGGCCGTGGCCTCGCCCTGGCCGACGGTCCCGGACCAGATCGCGGCGCTGGTCGAGACCAGGAAGTAGCCGCCGGTGACCAGCCAGACCAGCACCAGGACGACGATCCACCGCAGCACGCGAGGCGGTTTCTTCTGCGCAACAGCGCCATTCGTTGCGGGATGCACGCGAACTTCGTACCAGACACCGGTTTCCCGGGCGGCCGAGGCTCGAACCGCCGGATTCCCCTCCGCCAGGCGACGTCCGGAGCCGCGTGATCGCGAAGGGCGCCGCCCGCCGGCATGGCCGGTCGGCGGCGCCCTTCACCTGGAACGAATCAGCCCTGGAGGAGTTCGGTCACCTCGTCGCGAATCCTGCGGGCCGTCGAGCGGAGGCCGTCGACCGTCGGGCCGTGGCGCAGGACGTCGCGGGCCGTCGCCGGGAGGACGTTCGGCAACGCCTCCCCGAACACCGCCCGCAGGCTCTGCACCGTCGCGCCCTGGGCGCCCAGGCCCGGGGCCAGGATCGGGCCGTTGAGGCGGGAGAAGTCCAGCTCCTCCGGGCGGATCGTGGCTCCCGCCACCACCCCCACGTGCCCCATCGGCTCCGTCCCCGCGTTGGTCTCCGCCGCCGAGTCCACGATGTACTGGGCGACCGAATCGCCGCTGCCGTGGATCGACTGCTGCAGGCCCGCGCCTTCCGGGTTGGAGGTCCGCGCCAGCACGAACACCCCGCGCCCCGTCTGCTCCGCGATGCCGATGGCCGAGGCGAGCGAGCCGTAGCCGAGGTACGGCGACACCGTGATCGCATCGGCCGCCAGCGGCGCGTGCTCGTCCAGGTAGGCCATCGCGTACGCCGTCATCGTGGAACCGATGTCGCCGCGCTTGATGTCCAGCAGCACCAGCGCACCGGCCTGCTGCGCCTCCCGGATCGTCTTCTCCAGCACCGCGATCCCGGCCGAGCCGTACACCTCGAAGAACGCCGACTGCGGCTTGAGCACCGCGACCTCACCGGCCAGCGCCTCCACCGCGGTCATCGCGAACCGCTCCAGCGACTGCGGATTCTCGTCGAGGTCCCAGGCGTGCAGCAGCGACGGGTGCGGGTCGATGCCGACGCACAGCGCGCCGCGCGCCCGAACCGAATCCGTCAGCCGCTGCCCGAAGCTCGCCCGCAGCGGATCAGTCATCGCTGCTCACCGCCTTGCCGCAGGGCCGCCTGCAGTGCCTGCAGGGGCCGGACGCCGATGTTGCCCTGGATGGCGGCCTCGATGCCCTGCACCGCCGCCGCCGCGCCCTGCACCGTCGTGATGCACGGGATGTCGCGGGAGACCGCCGCGGTGCGGATCTCGTAGCCGTCCACGCGCGGGCCCGGGTTGCCGTACGGGGTGTTGATCACCATGTCGACCTCGCCGGCCTTGACCAGCTCGACGATGTCGCGCCCATCGCCGTTCTTCTCGATGTGCTTGCGCACCACCGTGGACGGGATCCCGTTGCGGCGCAACACCTCCGCGGTGCCGCTGGTGGCCAGGATCTCGAACCCGAGGTCCGCCAGCCGCTTGACCGGGAACACCAGGGACCGCTTGTCCTTGTTCGCCACCGACACGAACACCCGGCCCGAGGTGGGCAGCGAGCCGTACGCGCCGGCCTGCGACTTGGCGAAGGCCTGCCCGAAGGAGACGTCGATGCCCATCACCTCGCCGGTGGACTTCATCTCCGGCCCGAGCAGCGAATCCACGCCGACGCCCTCGCGGGTGCGGAACCGGTGGAACGGCAGCACGGCTTCCTTCACCGCGACCGGCGCGTCGACCGGCAGGTCCGCGCCGTCGCCCTCCGCGGGCAGGATGCCCTCCGCGCGCAGGTCCGCGATCTTGGCGCCGAGCATGATCCGGGCCGCCGCCTTGGCCAGCGGCGCGGCGGTCGCCTTCGACACGAACGGCACCGTCCGCGAGGCGCGCGGGTTGGCCTCCAGCACGTACAGCACGTCGTCCTTGAGCGCGTACTGCACGTTCAGCAGGCCGTGCACGCCGATGCCGTGCGCAATGGCCTCAGTGGACTTCCGCACCTGCTCGATGTCCTGGCGCCCCAACGTGATCGGCGGCAGCGCGCACGCCGAGTCGCCGGAGTGGATGCCGGCCTCCTCGATGTGCTCCATCACGCCGGCGAGGTAGACGTCGGTGCCGTCGCAGAGCGCGTCCACGTCGATCTCGATCGCGTCGTCGAGGAAGTTGTCCACCAGCACCGGGTGTTCCGGGGTGACCTCGGTGGCGCGGGCGATGTAGTTCTCCAGCGAAGCCTCGTCGTAGACGATCTCCATGCCCCGGCCGCCGAGCACGTAGGACGGCCGCACCAGCACCGGGTAACCGATCTCGTCGGCGATCCGCTTGGCACCCTCGAACGACGTCGCGGTGCCGTACTTCGGCGCGGGCAGGCCCGCCCCGGCCAGCACGTCGCCGAACGCGCCGCGGTCCTCGGCCAGGTGGATCGCCTCCGGCGGCGTGCCCACGACCGGCACCCCGGCGTCGGCCAGCCGCTTCGCCAGGCCCAGCGGGGTCTGGCCGCCGAGCTGCACGATCACGCCCGCCACCGTGCCGGACTGCTGCTCGGAGTGCACGACCTCCAGGACGTCCTCGAAGGTCAGCGGCTCGAAGTACAGCCGGTCCGAGGTGTCGTAGTCGGTGGAGACCGTCTCCGGGTTGCAGTTGACCATGACGGTCTCGTAGCCGGCCTCCCGCAGCGCCATCGCGGCGTGCACGCAGGAGTAGTCGAACTCGATGCCCTGGCCGATGCGGTTCGGACCCGAGCCGAGGATGATCACCTTCGGTCGCTCGCGCTGCTCGGTGACCTCCGACTCGGCCGCCGGGTCGGACTCGTAGGCCGAGTAGTGGTACGGCGTCCGGGCCGCGAACTCCGCCGCGCAGGTGTCGACCGTCTTGTACACCGGCCGCACGCCCAACCGGTGCCGCAGCGCGCGAACGCCGTCCTCACCGGCCAGTTCCGGCCGCAGCGCGGCGATCTGCCGGTCCGACAGCCCGGCCCGCTTGGCGCGCCGCAGCAGCGCCGCGTCCAGCACCGGTGCCTCGACCACCTCGCCGCGCAGTTCGACCCATGCCGCGATCTGGTCGACGAACCACGGGTCGATGCCCGAGGCCTCGTGCACCTGCTCCACCGAAGCGCCCAGCCGCAGCGCGCGCTCCACTGTGTACAGACGCCCGTCGTGCGGCGTGCGCAGTTCGTCCAGTGTGGACTCGACCGTGACGCCCTCGGGGTCGGCCTTGGTCCAGAAACCGGCCGCCTTCGTCTCCATCGAGCGCAGCGCCTTGCCCAGCGCCTCGGAGAAGCTGCGGCCCACTGCCATCGCCTCGCCGACGCTCTTCATCGTCGTGGTCAGCTCCTGGTCGGCGCCCGGGAACTTCTCGAAGGCGAACCGCGGCACCTTCACCACCACGTAGTCCAGCGTCGGCTCGAAGCTCGCCGGAGTCTCGCCGGTGATGTCGTTCTGGATCTCGTCGAGGGTGTAGCCCACGGCCAGCTTCGCGGCGATCTTGGCGATCGGGAAGCCGGTCGCCTTCGACGCCAGCGCCGAGGACCGCGACACCCGCGGGTTCATCTCGATGACGACCATCCGGCCGGTGCCCGGGTGGATGGCGAACTGGATGTTGCAGCCGCCGGTGTCGACCCCGACCTCGCGCAGCACCGCGATGCCCACGTTGCGCATGTGCTGGTACTCGCGGTCGGTCAGCGTCATCGACGGCGCCACGGTCACCGAGTCACCGGTGTGCACGCCCATCGCGTCGATGTTCTCGATCGAGCAGATGACCACCACGTTGTCGGCGTGGTCGCGCATCAGCTCGAGCTCGTACTCCTTCCAACCGAGGACGCTCTCCTCGATCAGCACCTCGTGCACCGGCGACTCGGCCAGCCCGAAGGAGGCCATCCGCTCCAGGTCTTCCTCGGTGTGCGCCATGCCCGAGCCCAGGCCGCCCATGGTGAAGCTGGGCCGGATCACCACCGGCAGGCCGCGCTCGGCGACGAACGCCCGCACGTCCTCCATCGACTTGCACACCGCCGACTCCGGCACCTCGCCGCCGACGGCGCGCACGATGTCCTTGAACCGCTGCCGGTCCTCGCCGCGCTGGATCGCCTCGAAGTCGGCGCCGATCAGCTCCACGCCGTACTTCTCCAGCGTCCCGCGCTCGTGCAGCGCGACCGCCGTGTTCAGCGCGGTCTGCCCGCCGAGGGTGGCCAGGATCGCGTCCGGCCGCTCGGCCTCGATCACCTTCTCCACGAACTCCGGGGTGATCGGCTCGATGTAGGTCGCATCGGCGAACTCCGGGTCCGTCATGATCGTCGCCGGGTTCGAGTTCACCAGCGAGACGCGGATGCCCTCTTCGCGCAGCACCCGGCACGCCTGCGTACCGGAGTAGTCGAACTCGCACGCCTGGCCGATCACGATCGGCCCGGAACCGATGACGAGTACGTGCTTGATATCAGTTCGCTTGGGCATCAGCGAGTCTCCGTCATCAGGTCGACGAACTTGTCGAACAGCGGCGCGGCGTCGTGCGGGCCCGCCGCCGCTTCGGGGTGGTACTGGACGCTGAACGCCGGCCCGTCGAGCAGCCGGAGCCCCTCGACCGCACCGTCGTTCGCGCAGTGGTGGCTGACCATCGCGCGGCCGAAGTCGGTGTCGAACCGCTCGCCCGGCTCGCCCTCGACGGCGAAGCCGTGGTTCTGCGCGGTGATCGCGACCTGGCCGGTCTCGACGTCGATCACCGGGATGTTGATGCCCCGGTGCCCGTAGCGCAGCTTGTAGGTGCCGCGGCCGAGCGCGCGGCCGAGGATCTGGTTGCCGAAGCAGATGCCGAACAGCGGCAGCTTGCGGTCCAGGGCCTGGCGGGTCAGCTCGACCTGCTGGTCGGTGGTGGCCGGGTCGCCGGGGCCGTTGGACAGGAACAGCCCGTCCGGCTTGACCGACAGCACCTCGTCCAAGGTGGACGCCAGCGGCAGCACGTGGACCTCGATGCCGCGCTCGGCCATCATCCGCGGCGTGTTGGACTTGATGCCCAGGTCGAGGGCGGCCACGGTGAAGCGCTTCTCGCCGATGGCGGGCACGACGTAGGGCTCGGCGGTGGTCACGTCGCCCGCCAGCGAGGCGCCGACCATCTCGGCGCTCGCCTTGACCGCGGCGACCATCTCGTCGTCGGAGCCGAGTTCCGGCCCGGAGAAGATGCCACCGCGCATCGCGCCCAGCTCGCGGACGTGACGGGTCAGGGTGCGGGTGTCGATGCCCGCGATGCCGACGATGTCCTGCCGCTCCAGCTCCTCGACCAGCGACCGCCGGGAGCGCCAGTTCGACGGGATCCGGGCGGGATCGCGGACGGCGTAGCCGGCGACCCAGATCTGCTTCGACTCGTCGTCCTCGTCGTTCCAGCCGGTGTTGCCGATCTGCGGCGCGGTCTGCACCACGATCTGGCGGTGGTACGAGGGATCGGTCAGGGTCTCCTGGTAGCCGGTCATGCCGGTGGTGAACACGACCTCACCCAGGGTGCGGCCCACCTTGCCGTAGGCCTCCCCGCGGAAGATCCGGCCATCCTCGAGCACCAGTGCGGCCGGGATGTGGTCGCTCATTTGTCCTCCTGCCGCGAGCTCGCGGTCTCGTGTTGCGTCGGCTCGTCAGCGGGCGCCAGTGCCCGGACCGCCTCGACCCACTCGGTCTGCGTTGTCTTGTCGTCGCCGCGGAACCCGGTGTCCAGCAGCTGCTCGCCCAGCCGCCAGGTCACCACGACCAGGCCGGCACCGGGCACCACCTTGTTGGCCAGCTTGTGGTCCAGGCGGCTGTCCACGATGGACTCCGCGGGGATCCACACGTCGCTGGCCCCGGTTCGTCGCAGCAGCAGGCCCGCGGCGTGCAGGTGCGCGGTGCCGTTGGCGCGGTGCCCGATGTCGCCGACCGCGATGCGGTCCTGCCAGTCGGTCGCCTTCGTGGTGCCGACGTACATGCCGGTCGCGGCGGGCAGCAGCTCCTCGCCCGGTTCGGCCGGCGGCGCCGGGAAGTCCGGCAGCTCGGCGGCCTGGCGGCGCGCCCGGCCGGTCCAGCCCCGCCGCATGCCGAAGAACACCAGGGCGACCAGCGCGGCCATCCCCAGCACCCACAGGAAGCGTTCCATCAGCGCGTCACCTTGCCCTCGTGCGCGGTGAGCCGGCCGCGCAGCAGAGTCGCGACCACGCGGCCGGGCAGCCGCATGCCCTCGAACGGCGAGTTCTCGCCGAGGCTGGCCAGCTCCGCGGCGCGCACCGTCCACTCGGCGTCGGGGTCGACCAGCACCAGGTTCGCCGGTTCGCCCGCGGCGATCGGGCGGCCCTGGTCGGTCAGCCCGCCGATCTCGGCGGGCCGCTCGCTCATCACCCGCGCCACGCCGCGCCAGTCCAGCAGCCCGGAGCGCACCATCGTCTGCACGACGATGCCGAGCGCGGTCTGCAGGCCGAGCATGCCGGGCTTCGCCGCGGACCACTCGCAGTCCTTGTCCTGCGCGGCGTGCGGGGCGTGGTCGGTGGCCACGCAGTCCACGGTGCCGTCGGCCAGCGCCTGGCGCAGCGCCAGCACGTCGGCGTCGGTGCGAAGCGGCGGGTTGACCTTGTTGATCGGGTCGTAGGTCGCCAGCCGGTCGTCGGTCAGCAGCAGGTGGTGCGGCGTGACCTCGGCCGACACCCGCCCGTTCGACTCCCGGGACTTCCACCAGCGCAGGATCTCGGCGGTGCCTTCGGTGGAGACGTGGCAGATGTGCAGCGTGCCGCCGGTGTGCCCGGCGAGCAGGCAGTCGCGCGCCACGATCGCTTCCTCCGCAGGCGCGGGCCAGCCGGCCAGGCCCAGCCGGGCGGCGTTCGCACCCTCGTGCGCCTGCGCGCCCGCGGTCAGCCGCGGCTCCTCGGCGTGCTGCGCGACGACGCCGCCGAAGGACTTCGTGTACTCCAGCGCGCGGCGCATGATCAGCGGGTCGTGCACGCAGTGGCCGTCGTCGGAGAACACCCGGACCTCGGCGATGCTGCGGCGCATGGTGCCCAGCTCGGCGAGCTTCTCGCCCTTGAGCCCCACCGTCACCGCGCCCACCGGGTGCACGTCGACCAGGCCGACCTCGCGGCCGCGCCGCCACACGTGCTCGACGATCACCGCGTTGTCGGCGACCGGATCGGTGTTGGCCATCGCGAAGACCGCGGTGTAGCCGCCGAGCGCGGCGGCCATCGAACCGGTCTCGACGGTTTCGGCGTCCTCCCGGCCCGGCTCCCGCAGGTGCGTGTGCAGGTCCACGAAGCCCGGCAGCGCCACGGCCCCGCCGGCGTGCACGATCTCGTCCGCATCGGCCTCAAGAGCCGGGCCGATCTCCGCGATCACTCCGCCGTCGATCAGCACGTCCACCGGCTCGCCCTCGCCGTACGGGCGGACGTCCTTCAGCAGCACCCGGCTCATGACTGGTCCGCTCACAGTTCCGCCTCTCCGCGATTCACTGGTCCGCCTCTCCGCGATTCACAGTTGTGGTTACGTCCCAGGTCAAACTCGCGTTTCGCGGTTTCCTGTGGCTGGTTTGCGTCACGGTCCCCTGAGGTGCGGTTGAGCAGCACTGCAGTTGACACAAGGCAACTCACGCCCGTTCCGCCGTTGGCCCGGACTCGAGTTGATACAGGGCTACTCATGCGCCGAGCTCCTCTCCCGCCAGCAGGTGGTAGAGCACCGCCATCCGCACGTGCACGCCATTGCTGACCTGCTGGGTGATGGCGGCGCGCGGCGAATCGGCCACGGCCGGCGCGATCTCCATGCCGCGCAGCATCGGGCCGGGGTGCAGGACCACCGCGTGCTCGGGCAGCCTGCCCAGCCGCGCCTCGTTGAGGCCGTAGGCGATCGAGTACTCGCGCGCCGACGGGAAGAACCCGCCGTGCATCCGCTCGGCCTGGACCCGCAGCATCATCACCGCGTCCAGCTTCGGCAGCTCCGGGTCCAGCTCGTGGCGCACCTCCGCGCCCCACTGCTGCGCCCCGGCGGGCACCAGCGTCGGCGGCGCGACCAGCACCACCTCGGCGCCGAGGGTGCGCAGCAGGTGCACGTTCGAGCGCGCCACCCGGCTGTGCAGCAGGTCGCCGACGATGGCGATGCGGCGCCCGGCCAGCTCGCCCAGCCGCTCCCGCAGCGTCGCGGCGTCCAGCAGCGCCTGGGTGGGGTGCTCGTGCATGCCGTCGCCGGCGTTGACGACCTGGGTGCCGACCTCGTCCAGCCAGCCGGCCAGCCGTTGCGCCGCGCCCGAGGCGGGGTGCCGGACGATCACGCAGTCTGCCCCGGCGGCGGCCAGCGTCAGCGCGGTGTCGCGCAGCGACTCGCCCTTGTTCACCGAAGAACTGCTGGCCGAGACGTTGATCACGTCGGCGCTCATCCACTTCCCGGCGACCTCGAAGGACACCCGGGTGCGCGTGGAGTTCTCGTAGAACAGGGTCACCACGGTCCGGCCGCGCAGCGTCGGCAGCTTCTTGACCTCGCGCCCCAGCAGCGTCTGCTTCAGGGTGTCGGCGGTGTCGAGCACGCTCGTCGCGGTGGCGGCGTCCAGACCTTCTGTGGACAGCAGGTGGCGCATCACCGGACCTCCTCGTCCTGCGTGGTGTCCGGGCGGCGCAGCACGACTCGGTCGGTGCCGTCGGTCTCGGCGAGCTGGACCGCGACGCCCTCGGAGCGCGAGGTGGGGACGTTCTTGCCGACGTAGTCGGCGCGGATCGGCAGCTCGCGGTGCCCGCGGTCGACCAGCACCGCCAGCTGCACCGCCCGCGGCCGGCCCTGGTCGCGCAGGGCGTCGAGGGCGGCCCGCACGGTCCGGCCGGAGAACAGCACGTCGTCGACGAGCACGACCAGCGCGTTGTCGATGCCCTGCACGGGCAGGCTGGTGGGCTCCAGCGGACGGTTCGGGCGATGCCGCAGGTCGTCGCGGTAGAGCGTGATGTCGAGGATGCCGGTGGGCACCGTCACGCCGCTGAACTCGCTGATCTTCGCGGCCAGCCGCTGGGCCAGCGAGGTTCCCCTCGTCGGGATGCCCAGCAGCACCACGTCGCTGCTTCCGGTGTCCAGCGCGGTCTTCTCGATGATCTGGTGGGCGATCCGGGCTATCGTGCGCGCAACGTCACCGGTCGAAAGCAGCTCCCGCTGCCCGACCGGATCCGTCGCGTCCGCCGGTTGGCGTGACGCCACGGTGCGACCTCCTTCCCCGCCTCACGGGACGGGTCCTTAAAGGATGGTGTGTGAGCTGCCCCGCAGTCTCCGGGTCGGAAACCACTGCCGACCGCCGGGCTGCCTTGTACGCTATCAGCGCTGCGAGGTCAATCGTCCGGGTGGTGTGGTGGTGTTCGCCGCATTGCCAGCAAAGACCAACTTGACCTGGTGACGCTGGCGAGCGAACATTACTCTCCGTATCGATCTGAGCTTTGCTCCCCGGTCGCCGTTATCGGCTAACGGGGCGAACGAACGGAGAAACGCCACATGGGCGACTACGCCAAGGCGCTGGGCAGCAAGCTCCGCGCTATCCGCCAGCAGCAGGGTCTGTCGCTGCACGGCGTCGAGCAGAAGTCTGGCGGGCGGTGGAAGGCCGTGGTCGTCGGGTCCTATGAGCGAGGCGACCGTGCGGTGACCGTGCAGAAGCTGGCCGAACTGGCCGACTTCTACGGTGTTCCGGTCGCGGAACTGCTTCCCGAAGGTCGGGTGCCCTCCGGCGCCGAACCTGCCACCAAGGTTGTGATCAACCTGGAGCGGCTGCAGCAGCTACCTGCAGAGAAGGTGGGCCCGCTGGCCCGCTACGCGGCCACCATCCAGAGCCAGCGCGGTGACTACAACGGCAAGGTGCTGTCCATCCGCACCGAGGACCTGCGATCCCTGGCCATCATCTACGACATGACGCCAGGCGAGCTCACCGAGCAGCTCATCGACTGGGGCGTGCTTCCCCCGGAGGCCCGCCCAGCCCGGGAGGAGTGACACCACACCCGGCCCACCCGTTCGAGTGGGCCGGGCACGTGACGGGGCACCCACCGCGACCAACGGTCGCAACGGGTGGCCCTTCGTTTTCCCTGGTCAACCGACCCCACCCCACCCCCGCCCCGCGGAGGTCCGCAATTTCAATGGAAATCGAAGCTCTGATTTCCATTGCGGAGGTCCGCAATTTCAATGGAAATCGAAGCTCTGATTTCCATTGAAATTGCGGACTTCGTCACCCGGTCGGGGGTATGACGAGGCGAGGGGCGTCCCCGGCCATGTTGTCTGGCCGGGGACGCCCCTCGCTTGTAACTCGTTCGGGCTACTCCGCCGCGGTCTGCTCCGGGCGGACCGACTTGCGGAGCCGGTCGCCGATGCCCGCGATGCGGCCCAGCACGCCGTTGACGAAGCGCGGCGAGTCGTCCGTGGACAGCGCCTTGACCAGCTCCACGGCCTCGTCGATGGCCACCGCCGGCGGCACGTCGTCGCTCCACAGCAGCTCGTACAGGCCCAGCCGCAGCACCGAGCGGTCGACCGCGGGCATCCGCCCCAGCGACCAGCCCTCGGCGTGCTGCGTGAGCACCTCGTCGATCCGCTCCCGGTTCGCCGTCACGCCCTCGACCAGGGTGATCGTGTAGTCGCCGACCGGCGGGACCTCCGGCGAGCCGACGCGATCGGCCAGCAGGGTCACCGCGTCGATGCCGCGCTGATCGGCCTCGTAGAGGAAGTCCACGGCACGCTTGCGTGCCTTGCTCCGAGAACCCACCTCACACCCTCTTTCCGGCCGGACCGAATGCCGCGGCCGACGGGCAGGCGATCATTTGCTGCTGACGCGGCTGAGGTACCGGCCGTCGCGCGGGTCGACCTTGACCTTGTCACCGGTGCTGAGGAACAGCGGGACCTGGATCTCCGCACCGGTCTCCAGGGTGGCGGGCTTGGTGCCGCCGGTGGAGCGGTCGCCCTGCAGGCCCGGGTCGGTGTGCGAGACGACGAGCTCGACCGAGGCGGGCAGCTCGACGTACAGCGGGGCCTCGTCGTGGCGGGCCACGACGACGGCGCTGTTCTCCAGCATGTAGTTCGCGGCGTCCCCGACGACGTCGGCCGAGATGTTGACCTGGTCGTAGGTGTCGGGGTCCATGAACACGTAGTCGGTGCCGTCGTTGTAGAGGTAGGTCATCTCGCGGCGGTCGACGTTCGCGGTGTCCACCTTGACGCCGGCGTTGAAGGTCTTGTCCACGACCTTGCCGGAGAGGACGTTCTTCAGGGTGGTGCGAACGAAGGCGCCGCCCTTGCCGGGCTTGACGTGCTGGAAGTTCACGACGGTCCACAACTGGCCGTCGATGTTGAGCACCAGTCCGTTCTTCAAGTCGTTCGTGGATGCCACGGTGGGGGTCTCTCCTGTGGTGATGGCTTGGGCGTGTTGCCGACGCGAACCGGATTCCGGCGTACCGGCGCACCTCGGCGCGTCAGACTTCGACGAGCTCCTTCGTCGTCAAGGTGAGGAGCTCCGGCGTGCTGGGACGCACGACCAGCGTGTCCTCGATGCGGACCCCGCCCTGCCCTGCCAGGTAGACACCAGGCTCGACGGTGACCGCCATCCCGGCGCCGATTCTACCGTCCCCCCGCTGCGACAACGCCGGTGCCTCGTGGATCTCCAGGCCGACGCCGTGTCCGAGGCCGTGCAGGAACTGCTCGCCGTAGCCCGCGTCCTCGATCACCTTGCGGGCGGCGGTGTCCACCGCCTTCACATCGGCGTCGACGGCGAGGGCGGCCCGGCCGGCGGCCTGCGAGGCGCGCACCAGCTCGTAGATCTCGCGCTGCCAGTCCGCCGCCTTGCCGAGCACCACGGTCCGGGTCATGTCCGAGTGGTAGCCGTCGACGAGGGCGCCGAAGTCCATCTTCACGAAGTCGCCGACCGCCAGCACCGCGTCGGTGGGCCGGTGGTGCGGCACCGCGGAGTTCGCCCCGGCGGCGACGATCGTCTCGAACGACGGGCCGGCCGCGCCGTGGTCGAGCATCCGGGTCTCCAGTTCGCGGGCGACCTCCAGCTCGGTGCGGCCGGGGCGCAGCCCGCCGTGCGCGATGAGGTCGGCCAGCGCCCGGTCGGCGGCCGCGCACGCCATCCGCAGCGCGTCGATCTCGGTCTCGTCCTTGATCAGCCGGAGCTGCTCGACGAGGCCGGGCGCGCGCACCAGTTCCGCCTCGCCCGCCGCGGCGGCCAGCACGTCGCGGCCGTCGACGGTGACGTGCTGGCTTTCGAAGCCGACGCGGCGGTGCCCGGCGGCGTCGGCCCCGATCCGCTCGGCCAGCGCCAGATCGCTCGGCCGCTCGACGACCCGCTCCAGGTCCGGCACCTGCGCCCCGGCCTGGATCAGGTACCGGCCGTCGGTGCAGAACACCGTCCGCGACTCGGCCCCCGGCTCGTCGGCGGCGTGCACCACCAACGCCGCGTTGGATCCGGTGAAGCCGGTCAGGTAGCGGATGTTGAGCAGATCGGTCACCAACATCGCGTCCAGGTCCCGCTCGCGCAGCTGGTCGCGGAGGGCGTGGCGTCGGTGGGCGTGCGTTTCGGGCATGTTTCGGAGCCTAGCTCGCGCCGTGGGGAACGGGCCTGGTCACGCCAACGTCGGCGGGAAGCCGCCACGAGCTTGCGCGGCCCGGCTCGTCGGTGCAGGGCGCTACCCTCCCGGCATGTCGCTGACGTGGAGCGCGTTGGACAGTCCTGTCGGGGAGCTGACGGTCATCGCGGCCGCCGGCGAGGTGTGCCGGGTCGCCTTCGCCGCGCCGGACCGGGTGCTCGGCGAGTTCGACGGTGCCGAGCCGAGCCGGGGCACCTGTGTCGCGGCCGAGACCGCGCGGCAGCTCGGCGAGTACTTCTCGCGCGGGCGCCGGGAATTCGACGTGCCGATCGCGTGGGCGCCGCTGGAGGGCCTGCGGCTGCACGTGTTGCGCACGCTGCACGAGCTGGTGCCCTTCGGCGAGACGGTGAGCTACAAGGGGCTGGCGGAGCTTTCCGGGCGGCCGGAGGCCTCGCGGGCGGTCGGCACGATCATGGGCAGCAACCCGGTGCCGCTGCTGGTGCCGTGCCACCGGGTGCTGGCCAGCGGCGGCGGCCTCGGCGGGTTCGGCCCGGGCCTGGAGGCCAAGCGGCGGCTGCTGGTGCTGGAGGGCGTCCTGGAGCCCAGCCTGCTGGAGCTCGACCTGCTCTCGTGAGCGAGGACCGGAACCTTCACCCACGAGCCCGGCGGCCCAGGAACAGGTGGTAGGTCGTCTCCCGCTGCCCCAGCGTCACCGGGATCGGGATCTCCTCGCAGTTCCCGAAGACCTCGCGCATGGCGGCGCTGAGGTCCGGGGAGGTGTCGGCCGACCAGATCGCCACGGTGCCTTCCGGGGTGAGCTTCTCCCTGCAGCGGACCAGGAAATCGGCCCGGTAGAGAGCGGAATTGCCGTCGTAGACGAGGAAGTCCGGGCCGTTGTCCACATCGAGCAGCAGGACGTCGACGCTGCCTGGTGGTTGCGCGTCGAGCACCTCGGCGACGTCGCCGACGCGGAACACCACCCGGTCGTCCCGGATCGCATCGGCGGTTTCGGGGACGAGCCCGCGGCGGTGCCAGTCGATCAGGTCCGGCTCGATCTCGACGACGTGCGCTTCGCGGACCCGCGGATCGGCCAGCACTTCCCGCAGCGTGAACCCCAGCCCCAGGCCGCCGACCAGCACCCGGTCGGTCCGGGCGGCGGCCCGCAGGGTGGCGCCGGCGAGCAGCCGTTCGGTCTCGGTGTGCACCGTGTCCATCACGAAGACGCCGTTGACCCGGAGCTCCAGCGCGCCGGCCCGGCGGAGCAGCACGAGTTCCCCGCGCTCGGTGCGAGAACGTGCGACAAGACTTGACATCGTCCGTACCGTACCGCGCCGGGCACGCGGGCCGTCGCGGCTTCTCCGGTCCCGGGTTCCGGACGGTGGTGAGCATTTTTCCCGCGCCCCGTTCGCGGCGGAACCCGGTGGCATCTGGGGTCATATCGAACGGCTATCGCGTGGCGGCGTGGCGCGGATTGGCGCCCTCCGGCGGGGTGCTGCTTGATTGGCGTCGGGCCGCGACCCCGGCCTCGGAATCGAACGGAGAACTTCTTTGCAGCACCCAGGAATCCGCATCGGACGTCAGGTGATCCCGAGCGGACAACAGCATTCGGATCGCGGCGAGACCGCAACATCGCAGCCGACAACTCGCCGCGCTTTCCTGGGTATGGCGGCGATTCTGCCGTTGGCCGCCTGCACGAACGGCGGGACGCCCGCTCCTCCTCCCGCCACGGCGACGCCCCCGCCTGCGGCGAACGATCAGCATGCCGGGTTGGCCGAGCTGGAGCGGAAGTTCGACGCTCGCCTGGGGGTGTACGCCCTCGCCACCGGCACCGGTGCGACCATCGCCCACCGAGCGGACGAACGATTCGCGTTCTGCTCCACGTTCAAGGGGCTTGCGGCGGCAGCGGTCTTGCAGCGCAACCCGATGTCGCACCTGGACGCGGTCGTCACGTACACCGAGGGCGATCTCATGAAGAGCTCCGCCATCACCAGGCAGCACGTGGCCACGGGGATGACGATCGGTCAGCTGTGCGACGCCGCGGTCCGCTACAGCGACGGCACGGCGGGCAACCTCCTGCTCCGCGACATCGGCGGGCCCGCCGAACTCACGGCGTTCACCCGCGGCCTCGGCGACACGGTCACCCGGATGGACCGGATGGAGCCGACGATCGCGGACGCCGTCCCGGGAGACCCGCGCGACACGACTTCGCCGCGCGCGATCGGCACCGACTACCAGCGGATCGTGCTCGGGGACGTCCTGCCCGCCGACAAACGCGCCTTCCTCCACGACCTGCTGGCGCGCAACGCCACCGGCGCCGGTGCCCAACGCATCCGGGCCGGCACACCGCAGGGGTGGGCCGTGGCCGACAAGACCGGCACCGGCGACTACGGCACGCTCAACGACATCGGCATCGTGTGGCCCCCGACCTCGGCGCCGCTCGTCATCTCGATCATGTCCGGCAAGGCCGCCAAAGACGCCGAATACAAACCGGCCCTCATCGCCGAGGCCACCGCACGCGTGATCGCGGCGCTTTCCTGACGGCTCCACAACGCTTCCTGATCCGGCCCGGTCCGCGGGTGCCGGGCACGCCGCATCGGGGATTTTCGCGGTATTCACCGGCGCCGTTCCCGATTGTCCTGGTAATGGCTCGGGTGCTGGGCTGGTTCGGGCAGCCGTCGGCGGCGGTTCGGGGTATTGGCGGTCGACCAGACCGCTCGCAGAATTGTTGCGGGCCCGAACTTATCCGAAAAATCCCACTCCGAAGGGAAGCGCCGTGCTCAGCAGACGATCCTTCCTCGGCGGCGTCTCCGCCGCCGCCCTCGCCGTGCCCGCCATCGGCGGCCTCGCCGCCGCCCCGGCCTTCGCCGGCCGCCGCGCTCCCGACGTCCCGCTACCGCTGACGATCGTCAACCGCAGCGGCCAGTTCGACAACGCGTCCATCTGGGTCTACGTCGTCGGCGTGAACCTCGACTCCGGCGAGCAGTGCCGGGTCTCGCCCGACGGGCAACTGGTGCCGGTTTCGCCGTCCGACAACGGTTCCGACGGCTTCGCCGACTACGCCATCCCGCTGCAGGGCAGCGGCGACACGACGCTGAACCTGCCGAGCATGTCCGGCCGGATCTACTTCGCGCTCGGCGAGAAGCTGAAGTTCAAGGTCGTCTCGGGCGGCGACGGCAAGCCCGCGCTGCAGTACCCGGCGGGCTGGGTCGACACCGACCCGAACCACTCGATCCTGCACGACACCGTCGAATTCACCCTCAAGCCCGACGGGATGTACTGCAACACGACGATGGTCGACATGTTCAGCGTGCCGCTGTCGATCCGGCTGCAGGGCGCGCAGGACCAGACGACGGGCACGGTGCCCGCCGGTGGCCGCGAGAAGATCCTCAGCGGTGTCACCGAGAACGCGGACTTCGCCGGGCTGCGACAGCAGGACCTGCGGGTGATCGCGCCGGGCCACGGGCTCGACCTCGGCGCGTTCTCCGGCAGCTACTACGACTCCTACATCGACGAGGTCTGGGCCAAGTACCAGGGCAGCCAGCTGAAGGTGAACACCGGCGACGGCCGCATCTTCACGGGTCAGATCTCCGGCGACACCTTCAACTTCGACGGCGGCGTGCAGCCGATCGGCCGACCGTCCACGAGGGACGTCCTGTTCTGCGACGGCGCGCTGGCCGCCCCGAACGACGGCATCACCGGTCCGGTGGCGGCCATCCTGGGCGCCGGCTTCAACCGCTCCATCCTGCTGGACCTGGCCGACCAGCCCGGCACCGATCCCGGCGCGTTCTACCAGCACCAGGTCACCAACCACTTCGCCAAGGTGATGCACGCCAACACCGAGGACGGCAAGGCCTACGGGTTCGCCTTCGACGACGTGGCCGGTTTCGCCTCCTACATCCAGGACGGGGCGCCGAAGTCGATCACCGTGACGCTGACCCCGTGGTGACCGGCTCCGGCTTCGACCGCGGCCCGGCGACCCGGATCGACACCGAGAACGCCGTCGCCAGCAGGCAGAGCAGGCCCGCGCCGTACCAGGCGGCGGCGTAGTCGCCGAACTGGTCGCGCACCACGCCCGCGATGCTGGCGATGGCCGCCGCGCCGATCTGGTGCGAGGCGAACACCCAGCCGAACACCACCGAGGCGCGGGGCCCGAAGTGCTCCCGGCACAGCGCCATGGTCGGCGGCACGGTGGCCACCCAGTCCAGCCCGTAGAACACCACGAACAGCACCATGCTCGCCTCCACCGAGGGGCCGAGCAGCTGCGGCAGCACGAACAGCGACAGGCCGCGCAGCGTGTAGTAGGCGGCGAGCAGCAGCCGCGGGTTGACCTTGTCGGTCAGCCAACCGGAGAACACCGTGCCGAGCACGTCGAACACGCCGATCACCGCGAGCAGCCCGGCGGCGGTCGTGGTCGGCATGCCGTGGTCGTGCGCGGCGGGCACGAAGTGCGTGTTCACCAGCCCGTTGGTGCTCGCCCCGCAGATCGCGAATCCGCCCGCCAGCAGCCAGAAAGCGGGCTTGCGGGCCGCGTCGCGAAGGGCGCGCAGCGCGACCGCGGCCGGGTTGCCGCGGTCGCGCTCCGGCTCCGCCTCGTCGCCCGTCGCGCCGTAGGCGGTGACGCCGACGTCGCGGGGGTGATCGCGCATCACCAGCCACACCAGCAGGCCGACCAGCAGCGCGGTGCCCGCGATGACCAGCGAGGTGAAGCGCCAGCCGTCGCTCTCGACGAGCACGGCCGCCAAGGGCAGGAAGATCAGCTGACCGGTCGCGCTGCCCGCGGTCAGCACGCCGCTGACGAGGCCGCGCCGCTGCACGAACCACCGGTCGACCACTGTGGACACGAAGGCCAGCGCCATCGACCCGGTGCCCAGGCCCACGAGGAGGCCCCAGCACACGATCAGCTGCCAGCTGGCGGTCATGAACACCGTCAGCCCGCTGCCGGCCGCGATGAGCAGCAGCGCGGCGACGGTGACCCGGCGGATGCCGAAGCGCGCCATCAGGGCCGCGGCGAACGGCGCGGTCAGGCCGTAGAGGAGGAGGTTCAGCGACACGGCGGCCGAGATGACGCTGTGCGGCCAGCCGAACTCGTCGTGCAGCGGATTCATGAACACGCCGGGCATCGACCGGAAGGCGGCAGACCCGAGCAGGGCGATGAAGGCGACGGCCGCGACCCACCAGGCGGGGTGGACGCGGCGCACGGTCCCAGTACTGATCACATCGAAGAGCCTCGCCGAAGCGGCGGGCCGGAACCAGTGGCCGGGAAGACAATATGTGAGAAGATCCGGCCATGGCCTCTCCGCACCGAATCGCCGTCCTGGGCCTCTCCGACGTCGTCGGCTTCGACCTGGCGATCGCTCCGCAGATCTTCTCCGGAGCCCGCGACGAGAGCGGCGAGCCGCTCTACGACATCCAGGTCTGCAGCCTCGACGGCGGCCCGATCAGCACCACCAAGGGCTTCTCGATCCTGCCCGGGGCCAGCCCGGACTTCCTGGCCGCGCCGGACACGCTGATCATCCCGGGCACCTACGTCGAAGGGCCGTGCACGGACGGCAGCCTGTCCCCCGAACTCGCCGGCTACCTGGCCGGATTGCCCGGCACCACGCGGATCATGTCGATCTGCACCGGCGCGTTCGTGCTCGCGGCGGCGGGCCTGCTCGACGGCCGCCCGGCCACCACGCACTGGGCGCACGCGGCGCGCTTCCGGCGGCTGTACCCGCAGGTGGCGCTGCACCCGGACGTGCTCTTCGTGGACGACGGCGACGTGCTGACCTCGGCCGGCGTGGCCGCCGGGATCGACCTGTGCCTGCACGTGCTCCGCCGCGACCACGGCAGCGAGGTGGCCAACCGCGCGGCCCGGTCCTGCGTCGTGCCGCCGTGGCGGGACGGCGGACAGTCCCAGTTCATCGAGCGGCCGCTGCCGGAGACCAGCGGCACCGGCACCGCGCCGACCCGGGCGTGGCTGCTGGAGCGGCTCGCCGAGCCGCTCACCCTGGACGACGCGGCGGCGCACGCCGGGATGAGCGTGCGGACCTTCACCCGCCGGTTCCGGGAGGAGACCGGCACCAGCCCGCTGGACTGGCTGCTGCAGCAGCGCATCGAGCACGCCCGCCACCTGCTGGAGGCCACGGACCTGCCGATCGAGGCGGTGGCCGAGCAGTCCGGCCTGAACACCGCGGCATCGCTGCGCAAGCACCTGCGGCTGCGCCTCGGCACCAGCCCCGCGGCCTACCGCCGCACCTTCCGCCGCAGCGCCTGACCTCGCGCAGCGGCGGGTCCGGACGACTCCACGAGAAGCTGCGCCACCGACGGGTGATGCCCGCAACCACGCCCGGTAACGCCTGCACCCCGGCACCGAGGGTGGACCGCAATTTCAATGGAAATCGAAGGTCTGATTTCCATTGAAAATTGCGTACCCCCGGGGGTGGGGGGTGATATGAAGATAACACCAGTTAACAAAAAAAACAA
>NZ_JBSGJZ010000064.1:0-38940 GCF_053605825.1 Saccharopolyspora sp. NPDC003752
GACCCCCGGACCCCCGGACCCCCGGACCCCCGGACCCCCGGACCCCCGGACCCCCGGACCCCCGGACCCCCGGACCCCCGGACCCCCGGACCCCCCTCCGGACCCGGTGCCCGGTCGGCATCGTCGTCGTCCAGGGGGTCACAGTTTCAATTGAAACTGCCACCCCCTGAGACGGCGTGCGTCGTCCGGTCTGGGCGCAGTTTCAATTGAAACTGCGGCCAGACCAACGGTTCAGTACCTCCGGTCGATCGTCGTGCCGGTGGCCGCTCGCCACTCGACGTAGCCGTGCTCGAAGTCGTTGCGGCGACCGCCGGAGACCGCGAACTCCCCGGTCTTCGGATAGCCCAGGTACGAGCGTTCCCAGCCGAGCGCGGACCAGCGTTCGCGGATCCGGCCGTACACCTCGTGCGCTCCGGTGCCCGGCGTCCAGTAGATCGAGCCAGCCTTGGAGAAGTGGTTGTACCGCCCCACTCCGTCCGGCGTCGTGAGCTCGTCGGTCGTCGGGTAGCCGAGCGGCCCGAGTTCCCACCCCAGCTGCGACCAGGTCGCCCGGATCGCGCCCCAGATCGCATGCGCCCCGGAGCCCGGCGACCAGTAGATAGAGCCCGCCTTGGAGAAGTGGTTGTACCGCCCCACCCCGTCCGGCGTGGTCACCTCGTCGGTCGTCGGGTAGCCGAGCGGGCCCTGCTCCCAGCCGTTCGCCGCCCAGTTCTGCCGGATCGCGCCCCACACCGCGTGCGATCCGGTGTCCGGGCTCCAGTAGATCGAGGCCGGGAAGCCCGCGGTCACCCCGACGAAGTGGTTGTACCGGCCGACACCATCCGATGTGGACAGTTCATCCGTGGTCGGCGGGCCGAACCTGCCGTGCCCGCCGAGTTGCAGGTACTTCGCGAGGTTCCCGCCGTAGACGTAGTGCACACCGGTCTGCGCGGTCCAGTACAGCCGCCCGCGCTCGTAGCCGCGGTAGCGGATGCCGTCCTCGGCGATCTCCGGACCGGTGGGCTGCCCGAGCAGGTTCCGCAGCTGCGGTTCGGCTTCGTAGCGCCGGTCGATCGGCGTGGCGTACCGGGCCGCGAGCGTCAGGTCGCCGGCGCCCATGGTCAGCACCCGCGACCGGGCACTGATTCCGTCGGTCCAGCCGGCGAAGGTCGCCACGCCGTCGGTCGCGGTCGCCGCCGCGATCACGTCGAAGGAGGCGCCTTCGGTGACCATCGCCGAGCTCCGCCCGCCCTCCGCGGGGATCTGCAGCACGGCGGGCACGTTGCTGGTCAGCGTGAGCAGGTGCTCGCGCGGCATGGCCGCGTAGGTCTCGCTGCTGCGCACCCCGGCGCTGTCGGTCGTGCTGGCGGTGATCTCCATCCGAGAGTCCGGGTGATCGGTGAACGCGACCTGGAACGACTCGCCGGTGCCGCCGGCCCCCGGATGGCGGTGGCAGGTCGCCTCCTCCGGGCAGTGCACCTCGGCGCTGGTCCAGGTGATCGGCGTCGTGCCGTCCTCGGCGTCGGTGGCCCGCGCGGTGAGGGACACGGTCTCGCCGACGGCGAAGGTCCGCCCGCCCGGCGTCGTCAGCGCCAGCTGGGGGGAGTGGTTCGCCGGCGCGACCAGCAGGTCGACGCTGCCGGACGCGCCGAGCGGGTCGGTCACGGTCAGTCGCGCGGTGAACCGGTCGCCGTCCGGGTAGGTGTGGCTGGTGCGCGCGCCGGAGCCGGTCGCGCCGTCGCCGAAGTCCCAGCGGTAGGTCAGCGGATCGCCGTCGAAGTCCTGCGATCTCGACCCGTCGAAGGTGACGGTGCGGGTCGCCGGATCGGTGCTGATCTCGGCCTCGGCCACCGGCGCGGAGTTGCCCTGCGGGTAGCTGAGCCGCCGCAGCGTGCCGGAGTAGATGTCGGCGAAGACGACGTCGCCGTTGGGCGCGGCCGCGAACTTCACCGGCCCGCCGATGTCGCCGCCGAACGGCGGGTTCTCCGGCGCCCGCACCAGCTTCCCCTGCGCGTCGAAGCGCAGCGTCCACAGCTTCTTCGTGGTGTAGTCGCCGAAGAAGTACGCGCCGCGGTAGGCCTCTGGGTAGCTCTCGCCCCGGTAGATGATGCCGCCGGTGACGCTGTTGCCCTGGTCGGCGCCGCCGCCGTGGTGGTATTCCCACAGCGGCGGGGTGTTCACCACGGACGCGCATTCGGGCAGGTCGTCGTAGCCCGGGGTCCGGTGGTTCCCCTCCCAGCAGGGCCACTTGTAGTTCTGGCCGGGCCGGACGAGGTCGATCTCCTCCCAGGTGTTGTAGCCGACGTCGCCGACGATCGGCGTGCCGGTGCCGGGGTCCAGCGACAGCCGGAACGGGCTGCGGAATCCGCTGGCGTACACCCGGCTGCGCCACGACGAGGGGTTCGACGCCTGGTAGTACGGGTTGCCGGGCACGCCGTCGCCGGCAGCGGTGACGTGCAGGACCTTGCCGTTGGGCCAGTCGACGTCCATGGCCCGCAACGCGTTCCGGTCGGTGCGGGTGAAGTCGGAGAGGTCACCGACGGACACCCACAGGGTGCCGTCGTCGGCCGCGACGATCCCGGTCATGCCGTGCACCGCATAGGGGCTGCGGAACTCGAAGAGCACCTGTTCGTCGGCGAGGCCGGTCGGTTCCGGCGCGCCGGTGACGGTCCAGCGCGCGAGCCGCAGCAGGTAGCCGCCGGTGCCGCCGGGGACCGAGCGGGCCAGGTAGACGTGCCGCGAGGTGGCGTAGTCGGCGGCCACCGCGAGCCCGGTCAGCCCCAGGTCCTGCGCCGGTTCGACGGGCAGGGCGGCGATGGTCCTGGTGCGGCCGTCGGCGGCCACCCACGCCACGGTGCCCTTCTTCCCGGTGGTGAGGACGCTGCCGTCGGGCAGGTACGCGAAGTCGGTCAGGTCGAAGGCGGCCTGCCCGCTGGGTTGGCTGCGGAGGACGAAACCGGATGGCACGGCGGCTTCCGCGCGGCGGGCCGGTAGCGCCGCCAGCAACCCGATGGATAACAGCGCCACGCAGCACGCGCTCAACCAGCTGCGGAGTCTTCGAGCGAGCACGGTGATCACACCCCTCTTCGGCAAGGATGTGCTGATATCGCCCGAAGTTCCGCCCGGGTTGCCCACCGCCCGGAATCTTGCCCACCGTCACGGCCGATCACCGGTGGTGATCAGCGGCGCCACCAGAACGCCTTGGTGGTGGCGAGGAACTCGCGGCGGGCACCGCGGGCGGAGACCCGGCGCAGGCCGTCGGCCGCCGCGTCGTGGCCGACGCCGTGGGCGTCGATGCCCGCGCGCCGGCACAGCGCGACCGCGCGGCGCAGGTGGAACCGGGTGGTCACGACGGTGACCTCGCGAAGCCCGAAGTCCTCGGCCGCCCGCCGGCAGGACGACCAGGTGTCCACACCGGACTCGTCCAGCACCACCGCGGAGGCGGGAATCCCGTGCGACACGAGGTGGTGCCGCATCACGACGGGTTCGCTGTGCCCGCGGGATTCCGGGCTGCCGCTGACGATGATGCGCCGGACCCGGCCCGCCTCGAACAGCTCCCGCGCCACGTTCAGCCGCCCCTGCAGGATCCGGCTCGGCAGGCCGTCCCAGCGCACTCCCGCGCCGAGCACCAGCGCGTACTCGGTCGCGGGCGCGTCCTGGACAGTGCTGATGCGGCGGGCGCTGCGCGCCAGTGCCCATGCCGAGGGCAGCGCCGCCGCGACCCCGAGCCCGGCCAGCGCAGCGAGTCCCTTCCGAAGTCCACGCACCGGACAAGTGTGCCATCGAGGACAACGGCCGGGACCGGCCACGCGCCAACCGATCGCCGCAAGTCGCCCCGTGCGTACTTTGTGTTGCTATAGCAGCACGAAGTACGCACGGGGCGATAGGCCACCGGGCGCCTCCGCTGAGCCGTCCCCAGTGGACGGTCCGGGGTCAGGCCGGGTTGAGCACCGGGTTGCCGTCCTCGACCACGAACGACTTCGCGGTCTCCGCCGGGGCGTCCTTCTTCGACACGTACGGCAGCACCCGGTAGTCGGCGCGCAGCTCCGCCTCGGTGAACTTGGTGCGCACGTAGCCACGCCGGTTGGCGTAGAACTTCACGTGCGGGTTCTCCTTGAGCACGTCGCCGTTGCCGTCGTCGTTGCCGTCCCCGCCGCTGGTGACGGAGGTGGTGATGAACTCGGTCCCGACGGCGCGCGACTCGGGGTCGTCGTGGGTCCGCTTGATCTCCGCGGCCCAGTGCCGGTGCACGTCGCCGGTGAGCACGACGCCGTTGCGGACCGCGCTGTCGGCCATCGCGCCGGCGATCCGGTCGCGGTTGGCCACGTAGCCGTCCCAGGCGTCCATGTTGTAGCCCTCTTCGGCGCCGGGCGTCAGGTCGATCTTGGAGAAGAACACCTGCTGGCCCAGCACGTCCCAGCGGGCGGTGGTGTCGCGAAACCCGTCGATGATCCACTTCTCCTGCTCGGCGCCGGTGATCGACCGGTCCGGGTCCTCGCGGTCGGTGCAGCCGGACTGCACGCCGTCGCCGCAGGCCTGGTCGTCGCGGTACTGGCGGGTGTCGAGCAGGTGGAAGTTGACCAGCGATCCCCAGCCGTACCGCCGGTAGAGCTGCATGTCGATGCCGCTGGGCTTCGAGCCTGCGCGCAGCGGCATGTTCTCGTAGTACGCCTGGAGGGCGGCCTTGCGCCGGTCCAGGAAGCCGTCGTCGGGCTTTTCCGGGGTCTCGTCGGCCCAGTTGTTCTCGACCTCGTGATCGTCGAACACCACCAGCCACGGCGCGGTCGCGTGCGCGAGCTGCAGGTCCGGGTCGGTCTTGTACTGCGCGTGGCGCTGCCGGTAGTTGGCCAGCGTGCGGGTCTCCGGGCCGAGCACCTTCCGCACGTCGCCGTCCTTGGCGGCGTACTCGTACTGGTAGTCGCCGAGGTGCAGGATCAGCCCCGGCTCGTCCTCGGCCATCCGCCGGTACGCGGTGAAGTACCCCTGCCCGAAGTGCGCGCAGGAGGTGAAGCACATGGTCAGCTCGCCGAGCGCGTCCGGCGCGGGCGCGGTGCGGGTGCGGCCGACCGGCGAGATCGAGCCCTCGGCGCGGAACCGGTAGAAGTACTCCGCGCCGGGCTGCAGGCCCTCCAGCTCGACGTGCACGCTGTGCCCCAGCTCCGGCGCGGCCTGGGTCTCGCCGCTCTGCACGATCTTGCCGAACTGCTCGTCCGCGGCGACCTCCCACTGCACGGGCACGGCCTTGTCGGGCATGCCGCCCAGCCCGTCGTCGGCGGTCGGCTCCGGTGCCAGCCGGGTCCACAGCACGACCCCGTCCGGCAGCGGATCGCCGGAGGCGACGCCGAGGGTGAACGGGTCGGCGAGCCGGCGGGTACCGGCGCCGGGCAGCGACAGCGCGTTGGCCAGCGCGGAGCCGCCGAGTGCGGTCGCGCCGAGCGCGGCGGCGCCGCCGAGCAGCACGGCGCGGCGGCTGACCCGGCCGGGTAACGGGATATCGGGCATCGGTGTCCTCCAGGTGTCCTGCGGAAGTCGTCCGGGGCTCGACCGTGGCGCGATCGAGCGCACGAAAGTACCGACACCAGAAGAGGGTTTGGTGAATTCCCGGCGAAATGGGGCGGCCGAAGCAAGCCCCGGGATCCGTTCGGCCCAGCCGCCGCCGGACCGATCGGCTCAGCGGGTCACCCGGCGTCGAGGGCGCGGCG
Organism: Saccharopolyspora sp. NPDC003752; assembly: GCF_053605825.1. Lineage (NCBI taxonomy): Bacteria > Bacillati > Actinomycetota > Actinomycetes > Pseudonocardiales > Pseudonocardiaceae > Saccharopolyspora > Saccharopolyspora sp. NPDC003752. The sequence goes on from NZ_JBSGJZ010000064.1 coordinate 5,682, forward strand.
GGTCGCCGCGATCACCTTGCTCAGCGCCGCGTTGAGCTGCTCCAGCTCGGCGACCTCCATGCCGAGGAGCTCGACCACGCGGTACGGGATCTTCTCGGCCTCCGCCCGGAGTTCCCGGCCCTTCCCGGTCAGCTCCACGGCGAGCAGCCGCTCGTCCTCGGTGCTGCGGCGCCGTTCCAGGTAGCCGATCGATTCGAGGCGTTTGAGCAGCGGCGACAACGTCGCGGGGTCGGCGTGCAGGGCGCCGCAGAGGTCCTTCACCGATCTCGGCGACTGCTCCCACAGCGCGAGCATCACGAGGTACTGCGGGTGCGTCAGGCCGAGCGGCGCGAGCAGCGGCCGGTAGACGGAGATGACGTTGCGCGAGGCGACGGACAGCGCGAAGCACACCTGGCGATCGAGGGTGAGCGGGTCCTCACCGAGGTCGATCTGGTTCATCGGGGTCTCCTTCCGGCCGGGGTGCCCGCTATCACGCTAATCATTAGCGTGCTAATGATTAGCATATAGGTTGTTCGCGGACGCTCGGCGAAGGAGGGGACGTGGCCGCTGAGGGACGAATCCGGCCCAACCCGGTGCAGTGGATCTGGTACGCCTTCGGCGGCCGGCTGCCTGCCAGGTGCCGGGAGTGGGTCCTGCACGACATCACGTGCCGGACCTGGGTGCTGCGGCACATCGGCCGCAGCCTGGTCCAGATCTCCCCGGGACTGCTCTTCCTGCTGCTGCCCGGTCCGTTCTGGATCCGGGCGATGTCCGTGCTCGGCGGGGTCATCCTGGCGCTCTGGTACTCGCTGTCGTACCTGGAGCACACCAGCGAGTACCGGCTGACCAAGCACGGTTACCCGATGGGTACGGGAAGGGCGGTGCGCGAAGAGGCGCAGGCCGCGATCCGCGCCCAGCGGGCGCAGCGGTACGCCGAGCTCTACCGCAACCAGCCGGAGCGGTGAGCTCGCGAGGTCATTTCGGCCGCCACCCGGCTCGGGTCGGTGGGCCGGGCGGGCCGGGTGGGCGCGCGGGTCGGGGGCGGCGCTCCCAGGGGCGGTTCGCGGGCTTGGAGAGGGCGGGCATGCCTGGCAACCTAGGGCACCGAACCGCCTTGGTGTGAACCACCTCGTGGCATTGGTGACATTTCCCGCATGGCGATCTACCAGCGAAGATCACGCACAGCTGATCGTCTGTGACAACTTCCCAGGTGGCGGCCCCACGGCCCCGGTTCGCTACGGTCCGAACCGAATCGAATCCGCCGGGTAGCCGGAGCGCGCCGAGTACGCGGACGCTGGGATCCCGCGTTGCTGGATGGTCGAGCTCGGGGTGCCGCCGACTCTGCTTGACTGTCGTCCGACGGAGGCTTCCGGCTATTAGGACGGCGGCTGCACCGCTGGTCGATTCGTTGCGGCTGAGCCCTTCCCGGCCTCGCTCCGGCTCGGCGAGCCGGGGTGATCGACACGCCGGGAGGCCGGAGGAGAGGGTTGTTGTTGAGCGTTGGCACTCTCATGGGTAGAGTGCTAGCAGAACGGCGCCGCAGCGCCCCGGCACCCGCGACGGCGGGGAGCCACGGAGCCGTCTTAACCCAGACAACGCTTCGAAGGCCCCAGAAGGTGGAGGTCACACCGTGGCGAGCATCAAGCCGCTTGAGGACAAGATCGTGGTCCAGGCGAGCGAGGCCGAGACGACGACTGCGTCCGGCATCGTGATCCCGGACACCGCCAAGGAAAAGCCCCAGGAGGGCAAGGTTCTGGCCGTCGGCCCGGGTCGCGTCGACGACAAGGGCAACCGCATTCCGGTGGATGTCAAGGAAGGCGACGTCGTCATCTACTCGAAGTACGGCGGCACCGAGGTCAAGTACAACGGCGAGGAGTACCTGATCCTCTCCGCCCGCGACGTGCTGGCCGTCGTCAACTGACGCTGCACCACGCGAGCAATGCCGCCCCGGCGGTCCCGACCGGGACCCCGGGGCGGTCGCATGTCCGGGACCGGAGCGTCCCGAGTCGTACGGAATGGGAAGTCCTGGGCGCGTGATCGCACCTCGGACGTCGGGCGAGCGGCGCCATCCGCGCCGCCACGCAAGGCGACCCCGTGCACAGCAAAAGGCATCCATGAAGGGCTGTTGTAACCATGGCTAAGCAGATCACCTTCGACGAGCAGGCGCGGCGCGCGCTGGAGAGCGGCGTCAACCAGCTCGCCGACGCGGTGAAGGTCACCCTCGGGCCGCGTGGTCGGCACGTCGTGCTGGACAAGCAGTTCGGCGGGCCGCAGATCACCAACGACGGCGTGACCATCGCCCGCGAGATCGAGCTGAGCGACCCGTTCGAGAACCTGGGCGCCCAGCTCGCCAAGAACGTCGCGACGAAGACCAACGACGTCGCCGGCGACGGCACCACCACCGCCACCGTGCTCGCCCAGTCGCTGGTCCGCGAGGGCCTGCGCAACCTGGCCGCGGGCGCCAACCCGGCGTCGCTGAACAAGGGCGTCCAGGCGGCCACCGACGCCGTCGTCGAGGCGCTCAAGGCCAAGGCCACGCCGGTCAAGGGCCGCGACAACATCGCCCAGATCGCGACCGTGTCCTCCCGGGACGAGTCCATCGGCGCCCTGATCGGCGAGGCGATGGAGAAGGTCGGCGAGGACGGCGTGATCAGCATCGAGGAGTCCTCGACGCTGGCCACCGAGCTGGAGATCACCGAGGGCCTCCAGTTCGACAAGGGCTTCATCTCCCCGCACTTCGTCACCGACGCCGAGCGTCAGGAAGCGGTGCTGGAGGATGCGCAGATCCTGCTGCACCGCGACAAGATCTCCGGCCTGCAGGACCTGCTGCCGCTGCTGGAGAAGATCGCGCAGGGCGGCAAGCCGCTGCTGATCATCGCCGAGGACGTCGAGGGCGAGGCGCTGTCCACCCTGGCCGTCAACGCGATCCGCAAGACCCTGAAGGTCGTCGCGGTCAAGGCCCCGTTCTTCGGCGACCGCCGCAAGGCGTTCCTGGACGACCTGGCGATCGCCACCGGCGCCCAGGTCATCGCGCCGGAGGTCGGGCTGAAGCTGTCCGAGGCCGGTCCGGAGGTGCTCGGCGCGGCCCGCCGGGTCACCGTGACCAAGGACACCACGACCATTGTGGACGGCCGCGGCAGCGCCGAGGACGTCAAGGACCGCGTGGACCAGATCCGCAAGGAGATCGAGGCCACCGACTCCGACTGGGACCGCGAGAAGCTGCAGGAGCGGCTGGCCAAGCTGTCCGGCGGCGTCGCGGTGATCAAGGTCGGCGCGGCCACCGAGACGGAGCTCAAGGAGCGCAAGTCCCGCATCGAGGACGCCGTCGCCGCCGCCAAGGCCGCGGCCGAGGAGGGCAGCGTCCCCGGTGGTGGGTCGAGCCTGATCCACGCCGCCAAGGCGCTGGCCGACGACCTCGGCCTCACCGGTGACGAGGCCACCGGCGTGCAGCTGGTGCGCCGCGCGCTGGACGCCCCGCTGTACTGGATCGCCGCCAACGCCGGCCAGGAAGGCGCCGTCGTGGTGTCCAAGGTTCGCGACCTGGACTGGGGCGCCGGTTACAACGCGGCGACCGACGAGTACGGCGACCTGGTGCAGGCCGGCATCGTCGACCCGCTGAAGGTGACCCGCTCCGCGGTCGCCAACGCGGCCTCCATCGCCCGCATGGTGATCACCACCGAGAGCGCGGTCGTGGAGAAGCCGGAGGAGCAGCCGGAGGCCGCCGGGCACGGCCACGGCCACGGGCACGGCCACTGAGCCATTGCGCGTGAGCCGGGCCCTCGGCCCGGCTGAACGGCACGAAGATCGGGGCGGTACCCACGGCGTGGGTACCGCCCCGATCTTTTGGTCCTACCCGGAGCCGAATGACGCCCCTCGTAGTCATCCGACTCCGGCGGCCGCCCGCGATCCGCGACGCGGCGGCCGGCACAAGCGCGTCAGCTGGCCGCGACCGCCAGCTGCTGGCGCTTGCGCGCCTTGATGATCACTTCCCGCTCCGACTCCGACAGCCCGCCCCAGATGCCGTACGGCTCCTGCACGGCTAGCGCGTGCGTCCGGCACTGCGCGATCACGGGGCAGTGCTGGCACACCTCTTTCGCCTTCGCCTCGCGCCGAGCTCGTGCCGGGCCGCGTTCGCCGTCCGGATGAAAGAAGTACGCGCTGTCCATGCCTCGACAGGAGCCCCGTATCTGCCAATCCCAGATATCGGCGTTCGGTCCTGGAAGACGTCGAGTGTCTGCCATTGCGCAAACCACCTCCTAGCGGTGGGTCCCCTCCCCGCTGCAGCCGGCGGCCGCAGCCTCGCATGATCCGACCGTAGAACCGCGCCAAAACTTGTTCAACCCTTATCGAGCCAAAAGCTGTTCATCGTTGGAGTGATCTTTGGCCGACCAAGATCGACGCCCGACGGCTTGCCCTCCACGGGCCGGAACCGGAACATGTCCCGCGTGACGACGCGGCCGGAACCTGTGCAGGGGCAGGACACCCCCATCCCGAGCGACGATCCGGAGCTGGTCGGAGGTCCGGATGGCGCCGCGTCGGGCGATCAGCCGCGGCTCAGCGTCGCCGCGGTGGCCCGCCGGCTCGGTGTGGCACCCGCCACGCTGCGCACCTGGGACCGCCGGTACGGACTCGGGCCCAGCGATCACACCAGCGGTCGGCACCGCCGCTACGGCCCGGACGACATCGCTCGCCTGGAGCAGATGCAACGCGCGCTGCTGCGCGGTGCCTCTCCGATGGAGGCAGCCCGCTACGCCCGCACCGTCGCCGCGCCGCTGCCGCAGCGATACCCCGACGCGACCGAGCGGCAAACGCAGTCGGACGGATCCGGCGACGGGCCGATGATGCTGTCCGGCGTGCTCGGCGGCGCCGGCGACATCGAGTTGGCCGGCGGCTCGAACACCGGCGGGCGCGGGCTCAAGCTCACCGGGGCCGGGCCGCGCGCCCGCGGCCTGGGGCGGGCGGCGCTCGCGCTGGACTCCTGGTCCGTGCAGCGGCTGCTGATCGAGTCGATGGACAGCGACGGCGTCGTGGAGACCTGGCAGGGCATGCTCCAGCCGGTGCTGCGCGCGGTCAGCGAGCGGCGGCAGCGGTCCGGCTCCGGCATCGAGGTCCTGCAGCTGCTGGTCGACTGCGCGTCCACCGCGCTGCGTTCGGTGATCGCGACCGCGCCGGCCCCGCTCAATCCGCGCCCGGTGGTGCTCGCCCCCGTGCCCGGTGAAGTGCAGGAGCTCGAACTCGTGGCGCTGGCCGCGGCGCTCGCCGCCAACCGCGTCGGCCACCGGCTGTTCGGCGCCGCGTTACCGCGCGAAGGGCTCGCCGCCGCGGTACGCCGCTCCGCCCCGGCCGCCGTGGTGCTCTGGGCCGACCAGTCGCACTACGCCTCGTCGCGGGTGCTGGACGACATCCCGATCACCCGCCAGCGCGCCCGCGCGTTCGTTGCGGGTGCCGGGTGGGCGCAGCAGGCGCTGCCCGCGCACGTGGAGCTGCTCGATTCGCTGGAGACGGCTGTGGCGCGTGTTTCCGAGACCGTACTGGGCTGAGCGAGACCTTTTGTGGCATAAATCACACACCCACCGTGTGGGTGGGGTTACGGCGTTCGTGCGGACGGGCGAAACTGCAGTCACGACTGGGTGCGATCGGGTGAATACTGCAGGTACGGCGCGTGGTCGGCGGCTTCCCGGAGTAGTGGGTGGGTCGGTCCCGGCGGCCTGCTCCGTTCCAGTGAACCGGCACCCGATCGGGCTGACACAAAATTTCTTGACGGATTAAGCACCGGATCGTGTCAAGGTTTTGGCCCCTGCGTCCGATAGGGGAGTTGGAACGTCACTCGCCTGCAGGAAGGAGTTCCCGTGACGACGGTCCTGATCTGCGATGACCGACGTAGCGTCCGGGAAGGGCTCACTCGTGTGATGTCTGCTGTCCCCGGAGTGAGTCGAATTGATTGCGTTGCGCACGGTGATGAGCTGCTGGCCCGCTTCTCGCGGCAGGCCGTCGACGTCGTCCTGGTAGGTACCCAGCGCGCGGTACCGAACGGCGTCGAGGCCACTCGCAGGCTCGTCTCCGCCCATCCGCAAGCAAACGTGATCGTGTTCGGTGCCCCGGACGACGCGGCCAGCATCGCCGCCGCGATCGCCGGTGGCGCTCGCGGCTACCTCCGCTGGGATGCTTCCCGGCCGGAGTTGGTGGCGGCGCTGGCGCACACGCTGGCGAGCACCTCGGTGCCCGCGCCCCGGCAACCGTCCGACCCGGGCGTGCAGCTGACGGAGCGCGAGCTCCAGGTGCTGCGCGGCATGAGCCAGGGCAAGAGCAACGGCCAGATCGGCCGGGAGCTCTACCTCTCGGAGGACACGGTCAAGACCCATGCTCGCCGGCTTTTCCGGAAGCTCGGCGTGCGCGACCGCGCGCAGGCAGTTGCGCACGGTTTCCGCCGCGGCCTCGTCGCGTGATCGTCGCGCGCGGTGATCACCGCGCGCCTGTCGATCGGAGCGCACCGGCAGATCCAGTCCGGGCTGCCGGTGCTCGGCGAGGACGTTGGCTTGGAGCGAGCTGACGTTACGAGTGCGCCTGTGGCTCGCGTCACTTCCGGCACGGCCCCGATCCGGGGTGCGACCGCCGGCGTGGCGCGAGCCACAGTTCTTCAGAGCGGGACGCTCCGGGACGAAACCGGCCTTCTCGGCAATCGGCGCAGATGCCTCGAACGTGTCGCGATAACCCGGTCGTGCGACCCCTGTGAAGATCCTCTCTGATCTTCTCCGGTGAACCTCCAAGATCCCGTGGCCAGGGTAAACGCCGCCGGGGTCGGCGTCTGGTATCTCTGAATGTGTGACGACGACGGCCCCCTCCATCCACTCCCTGTTCAACGATCGCCCCCCGGCCGGTACGGTGAGCTCGGCGCGGCGTGCGGCGCACGCGATCTCCGCCGGACAAATCCGAATCGCTTGAACGCGTAACACCAGGGCTGCTGTCTGCGATGACCAACGTGGGGGACGGGCTGGACGCTCTTGTAGGCGCCGCCGTCGACGGCGATCGTCAGTCGATCGAGCGCTTGCTGGCCGAAATCCGTCCTTTGGTGGTGCGGTACTGCCGCGCCAGAGTCGGACGAAACGAGAGGTCGTTCGCTTCGGCGGACGACGTGGCCCAGGAAGTGTGCCTCGCGGTGCTGACCGCGCTGCCCACCTACAAGGACCAGGGTCGTCCGTTCCTGGCGTTCGTGTACGGCATCGCCGCGCACAAGGTTGCTGATGCGCACCGCGCGTTGGCCCGCAACCGCTCCGAACCGGTGGCAGATGTTCCGGACACCCCGGAATCCGAGGCCGGACCGGAGCAGCGGGCCATGCAGGGTGAGCTTTCGGGCAGGATGGCGCAGCTACTTCGCGTCCTCCCGGCCAAGCAGCGGGAAATCCTGCTGCTCCGGGTGGTCGTCGGGTTGTCGGCGGAGGAAACCGCCGAAGCGGTCGGTTCGACGCCGGGCGCGGTACGCGTGGCTCAACACCGCGCGTTGGCCCGGCTGCGAAAGACGCTGTCCGCGGAGGAGGTGGTCTGAATGGCGGAGCGGAAGGGGCCCGAGGGGGAGCAGGCGGGACACGACCCTGTCGAGTCCGGCCGGCACGAGGACCGTTCGCGCGGGGCAGACGAGCGGGACCGGACTCCCGCAGAGAGGTCCGCAGACGAGGGAACGGAACTGAGCGACAACCAGCGGGATTCCGGCTCGGCCGAGTCTGAAACCACCGAACCCGACGCCGTGTCGGGCGACGCCGACGTGCTCTCCTTCCGGCCGCGACCGGCCGAGGAGTCCGACGAGCTGGTCGACTTCGACGACTTCGGCGAAGAACCGATCGACCTGGGCGCGCTGCAGGCCGACGACGCATTGCTCGACGCGCTCGGCGGGACCAATCCCGACGTGGTCGCGTCGGCCGACGACGAGCGCCCCAGCCTGGAGGCGCTGCTGATCGCGTGGCGGCAGGACATCGACGCCGCGCCGATCGGCGATCTGGTCGACGTGGAGACCGCGACCGCGGCCATCGCGGCGGGCAGCCGTCCGCGCCGCAGGCTCAAGCGCCGGCACCTGGTGCCGGTCGCCACCGCCGCCGCGGTCCTGATGATCACGTTCACCGGGGTTGGCGTGGCCGCCCGCGACGCGCAGCCCGGCGACATGCTGTGGGGCGTCGCGCAGGTCCTCTACTCCGACCGCACGCGCGCGATCGTCGCCGCGAGCTCGGCCCGCGAGGACCTGAACACCGCCGAGGGCGCGATCGAGCAGGGCAACCGCACCGCCGCCGAGGCCGCGCTGCGTTCCGCGCAGGAGCAGATGCGGGGCGTGGACGACGAGCACGGGCTGTCCGACCTGAAGGCCGCGCACGCTTCGCTGACCGCGCGGATGGGCCAGGGCGAGGATCAGCAGCCCCCGCAGCCCTCGACGCCGACCACGCCGTCGACGCCGACCACGTCGCCGTCGCAGCCGGTGCCGCCGGTGCCGCCGACGGACAGCTCGTCGGTGCCGCCGACGTCGTCCACGTCGCCATCCGAGTCGTCCACCTCGCCGAGCGAGACCAGCGGCAGCTCCGAGCACCCGTCCAGCGGCTGGGGATCGGATCTGTTCCCGCAGAAGAGCACCAGCAACCCGTGATGACGAGGCCGGCCTGACACCTGCCAACGCGAAGAGGGGCTCCCAGCCGGGAGCCCCTCTTCGCGTTCTGCTTGGTGGGAGTTGTCAGCGGGTCGTTTCGGTCTCGGTCACGCCGTCCGCGTAGCCGCGGCAGTACTCCCAGGTGACGTAGTCGCTCGGGTTCGGGTCGAACGCCGGCTCGTGCGGGCGCATCCGGCCGTCCTGCAGCAGCTGCTCCAGGCTGGAGCGCAGCAGCTCCCAGTCGTGGTAGTGGCATTCGCCGCAGTCCGCGCAGTCCACCACGATGCCGCGGAGCCCGCGGGGCTCCAGCAGGGCCTGGTAGACGGCGAGATCGGTCAGGTCGGCGAGCAGTTCGGCCCGTTCCTCATCGCCGAGTGGTGGGCCGTCGTCGGCGTCGTGATCGCCGAGTGCCATGCTCGGATCTTCCGGGTCACCCGCGAACGGGTCTGGTGGCATCGGATCGTGCGGCACGGCCCGCACGGTACCGGCTGCGTCCACCTCGTGGGGTTGTCGGGGCGGGTTTGGCCGCCCGCCGTGGCGTGGCCCACCCCTCGGGCCACGGGGCAAACGCGCCTGACCTGTGGTCTCTATCATTGAGGGAATCCCCGATGCCGATGCCACGTTCCACACGTAATCGCCGAGGACATCCAGCCGCACCCGCAGTCTGCGGACCATAGCGTGAAGGAAGGCACATCCCTCGCCATGAGCAGCGAACTCTCCGCACCCGGCCTCCCCTCGAAGTTCGCGACACTGGGTCTGACCTTCGATGACGTGCTCCTCCTGCCGGACGAGTCCGACGTCATCCCCAGCGGCGTCGACACGTCCACCCAGCTGTCCCGCAACATCCGCCTGCGGGTGCCGCTGCTGTCCGCCGCGATGGACACCGTCACCGAGGCGCGGATGGCGATCGCCATGGCCCGCCAGGGCGGCGTCGGCATCCTGCAGCGCAACCTGTCCGTCGAGGAGCAGGCCGCGCAGGTCGAGGTGGTCAAGCGCTCCGAGGCGGGCATGGTCACCGACCCGGTGACCTGCTCGCCGGACGACACCCTCGCCGAGGTGGACGCGCTGTGCGCCCGCTTCCGCATCTCCGGCGTGCCGGTGACCGACCCGGACGGCACCCTCGTCGGCATCATCACCAACCGCGACATGCGGTTCGAGGTGGACTTCACCCGGCGGGTGCGCGAGGTCATGACCGCGACGCCGCTGATCACCGCGCAGGTCGGCGTCACCGCCGAGGCCGCGCTCGGGCTGCTGCGGCGCAACAAGATCGAGAAGCTGCCGATCGTGGACAACGCAGGCAAGCTCCGCGGGCTGATCACCGTCAAGGACTTCGTCAAGACCGAGCAGTACCCGCGCGCCACCAAGGACCCGGACGGCCGGCTGCTGTGCGGCGCGGCGGTCGGCGTCGGCGCGGACTCGCACGAGCGCGCGATGGCGCTGGTCGACGCCGGTGTCGACGTGCTGATCGTGGACACCGCGCACGGGCACTCGCGCGCGGTGCTGGACACCGTGGCGACGCTGAAGAAGGAGCTCGGCAACTCCGTCGACGTCATCGGCGGCAACGTGGCGACCCGGGCCGGCGCGCAGGCGCTGGTCGACGCCGGGGCGGACGCGGTGAAGGTCGGCGTCGGGCCGGGCTCGATCTGCACCACCCGCGTCGTCGCCGGGGTCGGCGTGCCGCAGATCAGCGCGATCTACGAGGCGAGCATGGCCTGCCGCCCGGCGGGCGTGCCGCTGATCGGCGACGGCGGCATCCAGTACTCCGGGGACATCCCGAAGGCCATCGCGGCCGGGGCGAGCAGCGTCATGCTGGGCAGCCTGCTGGCCGGCACCGCCGAGTCGCCGGGCCAGCTGGTGCTGGTCAACGGCAAGCAGTTCAAGGTGTACCGGGGCATGGGCTCGCTGGGCGCCATGCAGTCGCGGGGCCAGGCCAAGTCGTACTCCAAGGACCGCTACTTCCAGGACGACGTGCTGTCCGAGGACAAGCTGGTGCCGGAGGGCATCGAGGGCCGGGTGCCGTTCCGCGGGCCGCTGGCGCAGGTGGTCGACCAGCTGATCGGCGGGCTGCGCTCGGGCATGGGTTACACGGGCTCCAACACGATTCCGGAGCTGCAGGACGCGAAGCTGGTGCGGATCACCGCGGCGGGGCTCAAGGAGAGCCACCCGCACGACATCCAGATGACCGTCGAGGCGCCGAACTACACCACGCGCTGATCACCACCGTCCCGGCCGCCGCATCCCAGCGATGCGGCGGCCGCGTCGTGTGGCGATTTCGCGCGAAATCGCCTTTCGCCACGCCTGGCCTGCGTCGATTTCGCGCGAAATCGACGCAGGCCTGACGTCGGCTCGGTGCGGTCGCGGCGGGCTAAGGAGCCCCCGTTGCACGTCACACGGGCAGCGAAGAGAGAATGCTTCGTCGGAAAGCGGTGCCGCGAGGAGGGACTTCAACGGTGCGGGATCAGGTTGAGATCGGCATGGGCCGCACGGCCATGCGCGGCTACGACTTGGACGACGTGGAGATCGTGCCCTCGCGGCGGACCCGGTCGTCGAAGGATGTTTCCCTGGCGTGGCAGATCGACGCCTACCGCTTCGACATCCCGCTGGTCACGCACCCGACGGACGCGGTCGTCTCGCCCGCCACCGCGGTGCGGATCGGCGAGCTCGGCGGCCTGGGCGTGCTGAACGCCGAGGGGCTGTGGGCGCGCCACGAGAACGTCGAGGAGAAGCTGTTCGAGGTGGTTCGCGCCGCCGAGGAGAACAGCGACCCCGAGGCGGCGATCCGGCTGCTGCAGGAGCTGCACGCCGCGCCGATCAGGGCGGACCTGCTGGCCACCGCGCTGAAGCAGGTGAAGGACTCCGGTGTCACGGTGGCGGCGCGGGTCAGCCCGCAGCACGCCGAGGAGCTGACCCCGGACCTGCTCGCGGCCGGCGTCGAGCTGCTGGTCGTGCAGGGCACCATCATCTCCGCCGAGCACGTCGCCCGGGACGGCGAGCCGCTGAACCTGAAGCGGTTCATCGCCGAGCTCGACGTGCCGGTGATCGCCGGCGGGGTCGGCGACTACCGCACCGCGATGCACCTGATGCGCACCGGCGCGGCCGGCGTGATCGTCGGCTTCGGCCAGTCCCGCGCGGCGACCACCACCCAGGTGCTGGGCATCGGGGTGCCGATGGCCACCGCGATCGCCGACGCCGCCGCGGCCCGCCGCGACTACCTGGACGAGACCGGCGGCCGCTACGTGCACGTGCTCGCCGACGGCGGCCTGTCGTACTCCGGCGACATCGCGAAGGCGATCGCCTGCGGCGCCGACGCCGTGATGCTCGGCGAGGCGCTGACCGAGTCGGCGGAGACGCCGGCGCAGGGCTACTACTGGACTTCCGCGGCCGCGCACCCGAGCCTGCCGCGCAGCGAGATCGTCGGCTTCGCCGGTTCGGGCGCGGACCTGGAGCAGCTGCTGTTCGGGCCGAGCAGCGACCCGTACGGCACGCTGAACCTCTTCGGCGGTCTGCGTCGCGCGATGGCGAAGACCGGCTACCGGGACCTCAAGGAGTTCCAGAAGGTCGGCCTGTCGCTCCGCGGCTGACCGTCGGCCTGCAGGTGTGGAGTGAACGGCCTGTTCGCCTCGATAGGTGAGGTGAACAGGCCGTTCACTCCATCCACTCTTCCAGCGGAGCCGGGTCGGTTGCTGTCCTGACCGGACGGGCGGAATCGGCGGCGTGCTGGACACTTCGGCGCGCCTGCGCAAGCTGAAACCGCCGCCCCACGGCGAGATGTCCGCCACCCGGAGCCGCTGCGAAAAGCGGGTGCAGAACCTGTTCCGCCTCTAGCTACTGGCGAGTAATTACGTCTAGTCTGTCGCGCATGGCTGGACGTGACGAGAGCGAAACCGATTTCGACGTGGTCGTCATCGGTTCCGGGTTCGGCGGCAGCGTGGCCGCGCTGCGCCTGACGGAGAAGGGCTACCGCGTCGCGGTGCTCGAAGCCGGTCGCCGGTTCGCCGACGACGAACTGCCCAAAACGTCCTGGGACCTGCGGAAGTTCCTGTGGGCACCGCAGCTCGGGTGCTACGGCATCCAGCGCATCCACCTGCTGCGCAACGTGCTGATCCTCGCGGGCGCGGGCGTCGGCGGCGGCTCGCTGAACTACGCCAACACGCTCTACCGGCCGCTCGCGCCGTTCTACGACGACCCGCAGTGGGCGCACATCACCGACTGGGAAGCCGAACTCGCCCCGCACTACGACCAGGCCACCCGGATGCTCGGCGTCGTCCAGAACCCGACCGAAACCCCCTCCGACGTGGTGATCAAGCAGGTCGCCGGGGAGATGGGCGTCGGCGACACCTACCACCACACGCCGGTCGGCGTGTACTTCCGCAAGCCCGGGCAGACCGACTCCGATCCGTTCTTCGGCGGCGCCGGGCCCGCGCGCACCGGCTGCACCGAATGCGGCGCCTGCATGACCGGCTGCCGCGTCGGCGCGAAGAACACGCTGGTCAAGAACTACCTGTACCTGGCGGAAGCGGGCGGCGCCAAGGTCTTCCCGCTGACCACCGTGACCCGGCTCGGGCAGGGCGCCGACGGCCGGTGGCGCATCGCGACCGCGCGCACCGGGGCGAAGATGTCCCGGCGGCCCCGGATCTTCCGCGCCGACCAGGTCGTGGTCGCGGCGGGCACCTGGGGCACCCAGAACCTGCTGCACCGCTGCCGCGAGAACGGCGACCTGCCGCGGCTTTCGACGCGGCTCGGGCGGCTGACCCGGACCAACTCCGAGGCGATCATCGGCGCGCAGATGAAGAAGCGCGACCCCGAGCGGGACTTCTCCACCGGCGTGGCCATCACCTCCTCGTTCCACCCGGACACCGACACGCACATCGAGCCGGTGCGCTACACCAAGGGCGCCAACGCGATGGGGCTGCTGCAGACCCTGGCGACCAAGGGCGGCGAGGGGTCGCGGTGGAAGCAGTGGGCGAAGTACGTGTGGAAGCACCCGAACCTGGCGCTGCGCATGCTGTCGGTCAAGAACTGGAGCGAGCGCACCGTGATCCTGCTGGTCATGCAGAGCCTCGACAACTCGCTGACCACGCGGCTCAAGCGGGTCTTCGGCAAGAAGCTGCTGACCTCGGAGCAGGGCCACGGCGCGCCCAACCCGACCTACATCCCGGCCGGTGAGCAGGCCAACGAACTGGTCGCCGAGCGCATCGGCGGCGTCGCGGGCGGCACCTGGGGCGAGCTGTTCGACATCCCGCTGACCGCGCACTTCCTCGGTGGCTGCGCGATCGGCGAGGACGCCGAGCACGGCGTGATCGACCCGTACCACCGGGCGCACGGCTACCCGACGATGTCCATCGTGGACGGTTCGGCGGTGTCGGCGAACCTGGGCGTGAACCCGTCGCTGACGATCACCGCCCAGGCGGAGCGGGCGTTCTCGATGTGGCCGAACAAGGGCGAGCAGGACGCCCGCCCGGACCAGGGGACCGGCTACCGCCAGGTGGAGCCGGTCGTCCCGAAGTCGCCGGCGGTCCCGGCCACCGCGCCCGCGGCGTTGCGCCTGCCCGTCGTCTGACCACCGCCGAACCGGCGGCGCAGGGCGAGCACGCAGAGGAGACCGGCCATCGCCAGCCAGCCCGGCCACGCCGTCAGGCCCGCGGTCAGCGGGCTCGGTGGCTGGTCGGCGGAGCCAAACACCCACGGCAGCTGAACCGCGGCCGTGCTGGTGAAGGTGTGCGCGACGACCGCGGGCACCACCGAGGCGGACCGCATCCGCAGCCAGGTGAAGACCGGCACGATCAGCACGCAGGACACCAGGAACGAGCCGATCGAGACCGGCCACGAAGCGCCGGGGTACTGGCCGCCGAGCAGCAGCGTCGGCAGGTGCCAGAGCGCGAACACCACGCCGGTGCCGACCATCGCGAACACGGGGCCGCGCGGCAGCAACCGCGGCAGCAGGAAGCCCTGCCAGCCCAGTTCCTCGCCGAAGAACATCGGCAGGAAGATCAGCATGTTGAGCAGCAGCCCGGCCGCCCAGATCGCCAGCTCGGGCCACGGAACACCGGTCTGCCCAAGGGTTTCCGGGGCGAACTGGCTGCGGAACCCGGAGAAGTTCCCGAGATCCGGGTGGTAGATCCCGGCCACCGCGCCCACCGACAGCGAAACCAGGCTGAGCATCAGCGGCACCGCGAAGGCGAGCGCGCATTCCACCGCCGTGCCCCTGGGCCAGGTCAGGGCCAGCGTGGCGCGAACGTTCCGGCGCCGTTCAACGCGGAGCAGGACGAACACGGCGGCCAGCGCCGGGGTGAGCATCGCGGCCGCGATGCAGAGCTGTTCGAGCAGGCCCATCGAAACGTCGTTGCCGGCCCGGCGGAAACCGGTCAGCCACAGCGGCGCCATCGCGAGCCACATGCCCGCGTAGGCGAGTCCGATGAATGCCAGGACCGAGCGGGTTTTCGGTTGGATCATGGCGGCGAAGCTATGGCGGCGACGGCGTGCCGCGACAGGCCGCGGACACCCGGCCCGATGGTGTCGTGCACTCCACTGTTCCGCGGGGCCGGTTCCGGCAGACTCTTGCCTGAAATCCCCGATTGCCGGGGATTCGAGGGGAGAGGTGGACGATGCGGCTGCGCGAGGTGGTTCGCGATTCCGGGTTCCTGCTGCTCGGCCTGGCAACGGGAATCGCCGCGCTGGTCGCGATTCCGCTGATCCTCACCAGCGGGATCCTGGTCGCGCTCGGCGTCGGCGTGGTCCTGCTGCCCGCCGCCCTGGGGGTGCTGCACCGGTGGGCGGAATGGGAACGGCGGCGGGCCGGGCGGCTGCTCGGCGTCGCGGTTCACCCGACGCAGGCGGTGACCGGATTGGGCGCGGTGCTCCGGTCGCCGGGCACGTGGCGGGATCTGCGCTGGCTGCCGGTGCACGCGCTGACGGGCACGATCACCTCGCTCATCTGCCTCGTCGCGGTCGCCGGGCCGTTGGCCACCGTGGCGACGATGCTGATCTGGCCGGTGGTGCCGAACATGTCGTTGCTGGGTCTGCGGATCACGAGCTGGCCGGCGACGCTGACCGCCGGCCCGGTGCAGCTCGCGATACTGCTCGCACTGCTGCTGTGGGGAGTCCCGGCACTGGCGAAGTGGCAGGCGAAGCTGAGCCTCGCGCTGCTTTCCCCGTCGGCCGCGCGGCTGAAGGCCGACGAACTGGCCGAACGGGTCGACGAACTGGCCGAGACCCGGACGGGCGCGCTGGAGGCGCACGGCGCCGAACTGCGGCGGATCGAGCGAGACCTGCACGACGGCACGCAGGCCCAGCTGGTCTCGCTCGCCATCCGGCTCGGGATCGCCGAGAAAGCGGCGCACCACGACCCCGATATGGCGGTCCGCATGCTGCAGGAGGCCCGCGAAGGAGCGGAGGAGGCGATGACCGGGCTGCGCAACGTCGTCCGCACCCTCTACCCGCCGATCCTCGCCGACCGCGGGCTCGCCGGGGCGGCCTCCGCGCTCGGCGCCCGGTGCGCCGTGCCGACCACGGTCACCGTCGCGGAGCTCGGCGAGGTGCCGGCGGCGGTCGAGGCCGCCGCGTACTTCGTCGTCGCCGAGGCGCTGAACAACGTGACCAAGCACGCCCGCGCGACGCGCGCCGCCGCGGCGATCGACCGGGTCGGCGACGAGCTCCGGATCGAGATCGGCGACGACGGCATCGGCGGGATCGACGAGTCGAAGGGCACCGGCGTGGCCGGCATCCGGCACCGCGTCGCGGCCCTGGACGGGCGGGCCGAGGTGGTCAGCCCGGTGGGCGGGCCGACCGGGATCCGGGTGGTGCTGCCGTGCGGGTCGTGATCGTCGAGGACAACGTGATCCTCGCGGAGGGGCTCAAGTTGCTGCTGAGCACCGCAGGCATCGAGGTGACCGCCGTGGTCGCCGAGGCGGAGCCGTTCCTCGACCTGATCGAGGCGGAGGCGCCGGACGCGGCCGTGGTGGACGTCCGGCTGCCGCCGTCGTTCCGCGACGAAGGCGTGCGGGCGGCCCTGCGGGCGCGCCGGATCCGGCCGGGCCTGCCGGTGCTGGTGTTCTCCCAGTACGTGGAGGAGACCTACGCGCGCGAGCTGCTCTCCGACGGCCGGGGCGCGGTGGGATACCTCCTCAAGGACCGGGTTTCGCGGGTGGACGAGTTCGTCGACGCGCTGCGCCGGATCGCCGGCGGCGGCACCGTGATGGACCCGGAGGTCGTCGCGCAGCTGCTGACCAGGCGGCACGACCCGCTCGCCGCGCTCACGCCGCGCGAGCGGGAGGTGCTGGCGCTGATGGCGGCGGGCTACGCGAACGCCGAGATCGCCGCGCGGCTGTTCGTCACGGAGCGGGCCGTGCTCAAGCACGTCGGGAACATCTTCGCCAAGCTCGACCTGCCGGTCGGGGACTCGGGCCACCGCCGGGTGCTCGCGGTGCTCGCCTACCTCGGCGGCTGACGAGACGGGCATCACATCCAGGCCGGTCACATCGCGCCGGGTCGACTCGTCATAGGTGTGCAGGCACCGAAAACGGCAGAGGAGCCCACGATGGACGCGCGTTTGAACCTCTTCGGCAACCAGATCGCAGGCAAGTTCGTGAAGCACCTCGTCTCGGCGAACAAGGCGGTCTCGGAGTCGGAGCTGCCCGCCGCGACGCAGGAGCTCGTGAAGATCCGCGCGAGCCAGATCAACGGCTGCGGGTTCTGCACCGACATGCACACCAAGGATGCGGCCGCCGCCGGCGAATCGGCGCTGCGGCTCAACCTCGTCGCGGCGTGGCGGGAGGCGACGGTCTTCACCGAGGCCGAGCGCGCTGCGCTGGAGCTGGCGGAGCAGGGCACCCGCATCGCGGACGCGGCCGGCGGTGTCACGGACGAGGCCTGGGAGAACGCCGCGAAGCACTACGACGAGGACCAGCTCGCCGGGCTGGCGTCCCTGATCGCGCTCATCAACGCCTTCAACCGGCTGAACGTGATCGTCCGGCAGCCCGCCGGGGACTACCAGCCCGGCCAGTTCTGATCTCCCCGACCGGGGAGCCGGGTCCGGTGCCGTCGCGCACCGCTCCCGGCTCCCCGCCGTCCCGCCGGGCAAGGGCGGGGTCGGTGCCGCTGTGGCCTTGATTACCTGGGACAATGGGCGCCACCGCTCTCGCCAGGAGGTTTCGACGACGTGTCCGGTACCGCAAGCAGCAAGGGCGCCGATCGCCAGGGGCAGGGGCCTGTCCTCGTTGTCGATTACGGCGCCCAGTACGCGCAGCTGATCGCGCGACGGGTGCGGGAGGCGCAGGTCTACTCGGAGGTCGTCCCGCACGACACCTCGGTGGAAGACATCGCGCGCCGCGACCCGGCGGCCATCGTGCTCTCCGGCGGCCCTTCCAGCGTCTACGCCGACGGCGCGCCGCAGGTCGACCCGGAGCTGTTCAGCGCGGGCATCCCGGTGTTCGGCATCTGCTACGGCTTCCAGGCGATGACCTCCGCGCTCGGCGGCACGGTCGAGCACACCGGCACCCGCGAGTACGGCCGCACCGAGCTGGACATCACCGGCGACGGCGGCACGCTGCACGCGGAGCTGCCCGGCCACCACCCGGTGTGGATGAGCCACGGCGACTCGGTGAGCAAGGCCCCCGAGGGCTTCGCCGTCACCGCCGGCACCAAGGACACCCCGGTGGCCGCCTTCGAGAGCGTCGAGCGCCGGCTGGCCGGCGTGCAGTACCACCCCGAGGTGGTGCACTCGCCGCACGGCCAGGAGGTGCTGCGCCGCTTCCTGCACGAGATCGCCGGGGTCCGCCCGCAGTGGACCACCGCGTCCATCGTGGACGACACGGTGGCCGCGATCCGCGAGCAGATCGGCGACCGGCGGGCGATCTGCGCGCTGTCCGGCGGGGTCGACTCCGCGGTGGCCGCCGCGCTGGTGCACCGCGCCATCGGCGACCAGCTGACCTGCGTCTTCGTCGACCACGGCCTGCTGCGCTCCGGCGAGCGCGCCCAGGTGGAGCGCGACTTCGTCGCGGCGACCGGCGTCCGGCTGGTCACCATCGACGCGGTGGACCGGTTCCTCGGCGCGCTTTCCGGCGTCACCGACCCCGAGGAGAAGCGCAAGATCATCGGCCGCGAGTTCATCCGCGTCTTCGAGCAGGCCGCCCGCGACCTGCAGGCCGAGGCGGGCGCGGCCGGCGAGCAGATCGACTTCCTGGTGCAGGGCACGCTGTACCCGGACGTGGTGGAGTCCGGTGGCGGCACCGGCGCCGCGAACATCAAGAGCCACCACAACGTCGGCGGGCTGCCCGACGACCTGCAGTTCGATCTGGTCGAGCCGCTGCGCGCGCTGTTCAAGGACGAGGTGCGCCGGGTCGGGCTGGAGCTGGGCCTGCCGGAGACGATCGTGCACCGGCAGCCGTTCCCGGGGCCGGGGCTGGGCATCCGGATCATCGGCGAGGTCACCGCGGAGCGGCTCGCGACGCTGCGCGCGGCCGACTCGATCGCCCGCGAGGAGCTGACCGCGGCGGGCCTGGACCGCGACATCTGGCAGTGCCCGGTGGTGCTGCTGGCCGACGTCCGGTCGGTCGGCGTCCAGGGCGACGGCCGCACCTACGGCCACCCGGTGGTGCTGCGCCCGGTGTCCAGCGAGGACGCGATGACCGCGGACTGGACCCGGCTGCCCTACGACGTGCTGGAGCGGATCTCCACCCGGATCACCAACGAGGTCGCCGACGTCAACCGCGTGACCCTCGACGTCACCTCCAAGCCGCCGGGCACCATCGAGTGGGAGTGATCCCAGCGGCCTGAAGCGAGGAGGGCGCCCCGACCAGCCGGTCGGGGCGCCCTCCTCGCTTCGCCGGAATGACCGGAGCGCCGATCCGGAATCGTGAACGGCCGGCGATGGAGAACGAGTCGGCCTCCCATGCCGTCCCCCCGCCGCCGCGTGTTTCGCCACCCGAGCTGCTGCACACCCGGTGGGGCGAGCGGACCGCCGCTCGCCGGATGACTCGTGGAAGGGGCCTGGGAATGCGCGCCTCCCTGATCCAGCTCTCGGTCTCGGACACCGAATCCGCCGACGAACGCCGGTCACGGGCTGCCGATCTGGTCCGGCGCCGGGCGGGCGACGACATCGTCGTGCTGCCGGAACTCTGGACGACCGGCGCCTGGGCCTACGACGACTGGCGGGCGGGTGCCGAACCGGTGGACCGTCCAACGGTGCAAGCCATGTCGGCGGCGGCCAGATCTGCGGCCGTGTGGTTGCACGCGGGGACTGTGGCTCTACAACACAGCGTTGGTCTTCGACCGGGTCGGGGCGCTGCGCGCCACGTACCGCAAGATCCACCGCTACGGCTTCGACACCGGTGAGGCCGTGCGGATGGCCGCCGGGCGGGGCTCGCGGAACCGCGCGTCACTGCTCGACGCGAACCCAGTCGATCAGGTACCGGACGTTGCCCGCGGCCACCTTGTCCACTGTGGATTGCGGGAGGCCGAAGTACGGCTCCGTGACGCCGTTGACGCCGTTGGGGTACCCGCCGCCGAGGGCGAAGTTCAGGATCAGGAACTGCGGGTCGTCGTACGCCCACGTCCAGCCCTTGGACTGGATCTCCTGCTTGGTGACCCGGTACGTCTCGACGTCGTCCACGGAGAAGGCCAGCCCGTCCGGCGTCCAGTCGACCTTGTAGACGTGCCAGTCGGCCGGGTCCTTGCCCTCGAAGTTCTGGCGCTTCGTGAACGGGGTGTCGCCGTGGTACTCCGGGCCGTGCAGCGCCGAGCTCGTCCACGGCTCGCCGACGTGCTCCATGATGTCGATCTCGCCGCACTCCGGCCACGGCTTGCCTGCGTCGATGTTCGCGCCCAGCGACCACCACGCGGGCCACAGCCCGGACGCGGTGGCGCCCTCGGGGAGCTTGAGCCGCGCGGCGTAGCTGCCGTAGGTGAACTCGACCTTGTCCTGGGTCTTGATCCGGCCGGAGACGAAGTCGTAGGTCTGCCCGTCCGGCGCCTGGTGGCCGGGCTGGTACCGGGGGTGCAGCACCAGCGCGCCGTTGCTCGCGCCGGTCGACGGGTCCTGGTCGAGGTAGATCGTCTCCGCCGAGTCGATGTAGGCCTGCTGCTCCTGGTTGACGGTGCCGAAGTTCTCGCCGGTCACCTCGACCGTCCACTTCGAACGGTCCAGCTCCGAACCGGAGAAGTCGTCGAAGAACACCTCGGCGCGGGGCGCCGCACCGGCTTCGAACAGCGGGGCGGAGGCCAGTAGAGCGAGCGCGGCACCGGCCGCGAGCAGTCGTCTCGGGGCCATGTCGGCTCCTTCCGAGTGGTGGGAGCGCCCCACTCCCGCGCGCCCAGAGTTCGAAAATGGATCGATCGAGTATGCCCACCGGTTCCGCGTCCGGTCCCGCTCGTGTCGTGTTTTGGACCCGCGTTCAGATCGGCTCACCGGCGCTTTCTCCGCCGCCGCAACCGGTTCCGCAGTCGATAGGATCGACTCGTCCTCCGGTCGTCTCACGAGGAGTGCGGATGGTGAAGTCAGCCCGGCGCGGGCCCTACTTCTGCGGCATCGACGCCGCGATGGACGTGGTGTCCGGCAAGTGGAAGGTGCTGATCCTCTGGGAGCTGGACGAGCACGGGACCCGGCGGTTCGCCGAACTGCGGCGCGGCCTGCCGGGTGTGACCGAGAAGATGCTGACGCAGCACCTCAGGGAGATGGAGCAGGACGAGCTCGTGCACCGCGAGGTCTACCGGGAGGTGCCGCCGAAGGTGGAGTACTCCCTGACGGAGCACGGCGAATCCCTCAACCGGGCGCTGGTGGACCTCGGCATCTGGGGCGGCGAACGCATCCGCCGCATCGGCGCCGAGAAGGTGCACGTCGCCGCGAGCTGAGCCCGGCGGAATCGTGGCGAGCATTGCAGATCTGCCGGAACCGCCGTCCCGCCCGGGCACGTGGAACTAGGGTCGGGCACGACTGAGCGGAGGGGGATCGATGGTCATCTTCGGGATCGTGCTGTTCGTCGTGGCCGGGGTCGGGTTCTACTTCATGCGACGTGCCCGGGACCAGCTGCACGCGATGATCGGTGCCGAAACCCTGCCGGTCAACGAGCTGGAGGTGCTGCGCCGGGCCTCCGACGAGGTCGGCGCGCGGGGCGGGTTCCGCAAGCAGTGCGAGGTGGTCGGCGCGGCCCACCCGCGACCGGAGGGCGTGCTCGTCTCCGAGCTCAGCAAGACGGAATGCGTCTGGTTCCGCTACGTCGTCAAGCGGCGCTACGAGCAGGTGAACTACCGGGACGGCCGCCGCCACGTGGAACGGCGCACCGAGACCGTCGCCCAGCACACGTCCTGGGAGGGCTACGCGCTGCGCGACGACCAGGGCGTGCTGATCGGCGTCGATCCCAACGGCACCAACCCGGACCGGCCGGAGCAGGTCGTCGACCGGTTCGAGCCGTACAACCCGCAGGGCCCGGTGGTGTTCGGCCTCCAGCTGCCGAACATCTTCGACAGCAGCGGCACGATCGGCTACGAGTACGAGGAGTGGGTGATCCGGCCCGGCCGGCGGCTGTACGTCCTCGGCGAGGTGCACGACAAGATCGGTCCGCTCGTGATCGGCAAACCCGAGCGGGACGGCCACTTCATCGTCTCCACCCGCACCGAGCAGGAGGTCCGCGACAGCCGCCGGAACCAGCACCGGTGGCTGGCGATCGGAGTCCCGGTGGCCGCCCTGGCGGGAATCGTCCTCGTGGTCCTCGGCATCGTCCGCTGACAGCCCGCTCCCAGCTCCCGGTGGTCCGCAATTTCAATGAGGTTTTCCCAACCTCGTTCTGCGTGGCGGTGCGGGTGGCGGAACCTCAGAGGCTCCCTGGTCTGTGGGTGCCCCTCCTGATGTATGTCCGATACACGGCGGAGGGGCCGTCCTCGCCAGGAAGCCTCTGAGAACCCGCGCCGGTGCGAGCTGCGTAGGTGGGCTATGCGCCTGCGGCGCATGCGACACCTCGTCGACGTGTGGCTTTGCGACCCGCGGTTGCGGGCCGACCAGGATGAAAAAGGCTCAATGGAAACTGCGGACCACCGGCGTGTCACACCCGACACGCCGACTCCTGTGGACAACTTCCGCAATTTCAATGGAAATCGGACCTTCGATTTCAATGGAAATTGCGGACCAGCGGACCTCGGGACCGCTGGTTCAGGTGTCTCGGCGGGTTCGGAACGAGGCGATCAGCATGACGATGCCGATCGCGACCGCGGACGCCGCGAGCAGCCACTGCACGTCGCCGCCGAAGCCGAGCAGCAGACCCCCTGCGATGACGATCGCGAGCAGGCCGCCGGCCAGCGTGAACATGTCCGGTCCGCCGCGGTCGGCACGGCGGGTGATCTCTTCGTCAGCCACGGATGACCTCCACGTCTCCAGTGCCCACCACCAGGTCGAGCACGATGTGCCCACCGCCGGGTCCGTCCTCGCCCTGGTCCACGACCGTGCGCTCCGCCGACCGGCCGTCCGTCGAGTCGCCCAGGCATTGCACGCTGCCCAGCTCCGCCGCGCACCGCGCGGTCACGTCCACGTCCGGCGGCAACTGCACGAGGATGTCGCCGAGCCCGACGTTGGCGCCGGTGTGCAGCTCCTGGCCGTCGGCGATCCGCAGGTCCCGCAGGTCCAGCTGGACCGATCCGGCCGATCGCTTGTAGAGCGGCTGGACGTTCTGGATCGCGGTGGGCCGGATCTCGTCGTCGCCCAGTTCGCCGCTGAGATCGCCGAGCGGCAGCGCCGTCAGCAGCATGGCCAGCCCGCCGACCGGGATCGCTGCCCCGATCAGCCCGCGGCCGCCGCGCAGGAACGCGCCGACGACCATGCCCACGCCCAGCACGGCGAGCGCGATCGCCAGCGCGGTGCTCATCGGCGAGCCCAGCGCGGTGGCGAGAGCGGCGGCGAACGCCGCGAGCCCCAGGGTCACGAAGCTGATCCAGCGCCGCGTCGGCTGCTTCTGCTCGGGCTCGTCCGGCTCGCTCGGCTCGGGCAGGTCCCACGCGAACGGCGCGGCGCCGAGCGGATCCCAGGCCGGCGGAGTCTGCCGCGGCGTGTCGTCCGGTGGCGGCGCGGTCGATGTCGTACCGGGGTAGACCCAGGTGTTCGCAGCCACCGGCGCCGCCGGTTGCGGGCCGATTTCGGGCGTCGCCCGGGGTGCCGCCGGCGCGACGCCGCGGTCGCTGTAGTTGTGATGCAGCAGGTAGAGCAGGGCGAGGCCGATCGCCAGGCCGAGGATGGACGGCGTGCTCACCAACCAGAGCACTCCCGGGATCAGCAGGAGCACGATCACCACGGCGAGCGTCGCGGAGGTCGGCTCCCGGGTCGGCTCGGTCGAGCCCGGAGCGGGATCGCCTTCCTTCGGGAACAGCAGCCATCCCAGCAGGTAGAGGACCAGCCCGGCGCCGCCGTAGAAGGTGCCCAGGACGAAGGCGACGCGCACCAGGATCGGGTCGATGCCGTACCGCACGCCGATCGCGGCGGACACGCCGCCCAGCTTGCCCCCGGTGCGCGGCCGCACCGGGCGGGTCTCCCAGAAGTCCCGCAAGGTGTCCTCGAAACCGGCGATGCCGGACCGCTTCGTACTGGTCATGGCAACCACTATCCGAGTCCGGCGCGGCCGGCGGCATCAGGGTCGCCCCTGAGGTAGCCCGGAAAGTCAGGGACCGTCCCCGATGTCCGCGTGCGCGCGTGCGTGTGACCATCGATGTCGTGAAAGCCCGGTACAAGCGGAAGCGGACCAGTGCGGCTGAACCGCCGACGATCCCGGCGGCGCGCCTGACGGCGGAGCACCGGCAGCAGCCCGCACCGTTCGCGCAGCTGCACCGGCGGCGCACCGGACGGCTGGTGGCCGGGGTGGCCGGTGGTGTCGCCGAGCACCTGAACCTGCCGGTGCTGTGGGTGCGCGGTGCCTTCGCCGCGCTCGCCGTGTGCGGTGGAGCGGGAATCATCGCTTACGCGATGCTCTGGGTGTTCGTCCCGCAGGGCACCGGCGCGGAGCAGCCGGTTTCGACCAAGGAGCGCCAGCAGGGCTTCGGGATGATCCTGCTCGGCATCGGCGCGATGGTGGCGGTCGGCTCGCTGGTGGCGATGCCGACGTGGGTCGTCGCCCCGCTGCTGGTGGTGCTGATCGGCGCCGCCGTGGTCTGGCGGGAGGCCGACGAGTCGCAGCGCCGCCGGTGGCGGCAGGGTGCCCGGTCCGGGATGGTCGGCGGCGGCGGGCGGCCGGCGCTGGTGCGCATCCTCGCCGGCGCGGCGCTGGTGGTCGTGGGCATCGTGGTCTTCCTGGCCGGCACTTCCGACCCATCGGACGTCCGCACCGGCCTGCTCGCGATGGTCGCCACGCTGATCGGCGTCGCGGTGCTGACCGTGCCGTGGTGGCTGCGCCTGGTCCGCGATCTCAACGTCGAGCGGGCGAGCCGGATCCGTTCGCAGGAACGCGCCGAGATAGCCGCGCACCTGCACGATTCCGTGCTGCAGACCCTCGCGCTGATCCAGAAGCAAGCCGAGTCCGAGCGCGAGGTGCGCCGCTTGGCGCGGGGCCAGGAACGCGAGCTGCGGAACTGGCTCTACGGCCCGGACGGCTACGGCTCCGATGGCACGGCGCCGACCGACGACGGTCCCGCTGCGCGGTTCGCCGCCGAGGTGGCCCGGATCTGCGGCGAGGTCGAGGACGTCTTCGCGGTCAAGGTCCAGCAGGTCGTGGTCGGCGACTGCGATCTCGACGAGCGCCTGACCGCGCAGCTCGCCGCGGCCCGCGAGGCGATCGTGAACGCCGCCAAGCACGCGGGCGTGGGGGAGGTCAGCGTCTACGCGGAGGTGGAGCCCGAGCAGGTGTCGGTGTACGTGCGGGACCGCGGCGCCGGGTTCGATCCGGAGCACGTGCCCGACGACCGGCACGGCCTCGCCGACTCGATCCACGGCCGCATGCAGCGGCACGGCGGCCGGGTCAAGGTGCGGACCTCGCCCGGCTCGGGCACCGAGGTGCAGATGGAAATGCCCAGGGCAGCGGCGTGAACTCGCGTACGCTGCGGGACGAACCCAGCGATGGAGGATGTTGATCGTGACCGGTGAAGCGACACCCGAGGTCAGCGAATCCCGGCCGGTCCGGGTGTTCCTGGTCGACGACCACGCGTTGTTCCGCGCCGGGGTGCGTGCCGAGCTGGCGGCGGCCGCCGACCAGGTCGAGGTGGTCGGGGAGGCCGGATCGGTCGCCGAGGCGGTCGCCGGGATCGGCCATTACGCGCCCGAGGTGGTGCTGCTCGACGTGCACATGCCCGACGGCGGCGGTGCCGAGGTGCTCCGGCAGGTGCGCAGCAAGAACACCAGCGTGGTGTTCCTGGCGCTGTCCGTGTCGGACGCGGCGGAGGACGTGATAGCGGTGATCCGCGGCGGCGCGCGGGGCTACGTCACCAAGACCATCTCCGGGCGGGAGCTCGCGGACGCGATCGAGCGGGTGCGGGCCGGCGACGCCGTTTTCTCCCCGCGGCTGGCGGGTTTCGTGCTGGACGCGTTCTCGGAGGGCCCGAACTCGGCGCCGGTCGGCGACCCGGAGCTGGACCTGCTGACGCCGCGCGAACGCGAGGTGCTGCGGCTGCTGGCGCGCGGCTACGCGTACAAGGAGATCGCCTCCGAGCTGTTCATCTCGGTCAAGACGGTGGAGACGCACGTGTCCAGCGTGCTGCGCAAGACCCAGCTGTCGAACCGCTACGAGCTCTCCCGCTGGGCCTCAGACCGCCGCCTGGTGTGATTCTGCCGCGGGCCAGGCGCGCATCGGCACGACGCCGGTGGCGCGCCCGGATTCCGCGAGCAGCCTGCCCATCCGCTTCACGGTCCGCAGGTTCACCAGCGTGTCGTGCACGACGAAGCTCGGGAAGTTCCGCGCCACCACCTGCTCGAACTGCTGGATCGCGCTGATCGAGGGCAGCCACACCGTGGCGAGGAGGTTGTGCTCGCCGGTGACGGTGGCGCACATCCGGACCGGTGCCAGGCCGGCGAATCCGGCCGCCACGCGATCCACGTTCTCCGCGGCGACCCGGCCGCGCACCGTCACGGTGACGGGCAGGCCGACCAGCGGCGCGGCCACCTCGCAGCGCAGGGAGAGCACGCGGGACCGCAGCATCGCGGTGGTGCGGCGGCGTGCCGTCGCCTGGCTGGTGCCTGCATCGCGGGCCAGGTCCGCGTAGGAGGCGCGGCCGTTCTCCGACAGCAGCCGCGCCAACCTCCGGTCGAGCGCGCTGAAAGTGAACGCGGTGCCGGGCTGCTGGCGGTCGAGCCCAGGGTCCAGTGCCGCGTGCGCCGAAGCGCCCAGCGCGTGCAACCGCCAGTTCGCCCCCTCGCTGTAGAAGCGGGTGACCAGCGCCGTCGTCGTCGCGGTCAGGCCGGGAATCCGCTCGACCCGCCGGAGCAGGTAGTGGTTGAGCGCTTCGAGGTTCTGCGCCGCCACGGTGAGCATCAGGTCCTGCGCCCCGGCGGTGACCTCCACCGAGATGCAGCAGGAGTCGTGGGCCAGCGCCGCCGCGACCTCGTCCTTGGTGCCTGGCAGGCACCGGACGGTCACGAACGCGACGCAGTCGCCGTTGGCGGGCGCGGCGAAGTACGCGGTCGTCCAGGCGTCGCCGCTGCCGGACAGCCGTTCCCAGCGGCGGGCCACGGCATCGGCCGACCGGACGCCCAGCGAAGCGGCCACGGCGGACCACGGGGCCCGCGGCCAGACCTGGAGCGCGTTCACGAGTGCCAGGTCCGACTCGCTGAGCATGACCGATTTCCCCGCCACAGCCGGGAATCATGACGGATTCGCCAACTTTCGACAATGCCTGCGCCGCGTTCGCCGACCATGCCGCAAACCGCATGGAAGGAGTCGCGATGACCACCAGCGCAGATGCCGGACGGACGCGGCACCGCCGCACCGCACCGGGCTCGCCCAGGTCGAAGCCGCCGAGGGGCCGCCGGGTTCCAGGTGGGGAAGTGGCGGCGATTTCGCGCGAAATCGCCGTTCTCCACGCCCGCCGGGAGATGATTTCGCGCGAAATCGCCCACCGATCCGCGCGCCCCTGCTCCTCCGCCGGGAGGCGCCGGTGACCGCCTCCGCACCGCTGCCCACGGGCACCGAGCTCCTCGCGCGCCTGGACCGGCTCCCGGTCGGCAAGCCGCACCGCCGGCTGATGCTGCAGGGCGGCCTCGGCTACCTCTTCGAGTCCTACGACGCCGTGCTGCTCGGCTACGCCGCCTCGACCGTGGTCGCCCTGTGGAAGGTCGAGTCGGGGCTGGCCGGCTGGCTGCTGGCCTCGGTGTTCATCGGCTACCTGATCGGCGCGCTGGCCGCCGGGCTGCTCGCCGGCCGCATCGGCCGCCGCCGCGTGCTGATGTACGCGCTGCTGGTCTACGTCGCGTTCACCCTCGTCGCCGCGACCGCGACCAGCCCGGGCGAGCTGATCCTGTGGCGGATCCTCAGCGGGATCGGGGTGGGCGCCGAGGCCACCATGATCGTGCCGTACATCTCGGAGTTCCTCCCGGCCCGCAACCGCGGCCGCAACATCGGCAACACGATGGTCTTCCTCGGGTTCGGCTACATCCTGGCCGGGCTCACCGCGGTGACCGTGATCAGCCCGTCGCCGGAGCCGGGGTGGCGCATCGCGTGCGTGATCTGCGTGGCGCCGGTGCTCCTGCTGCTCTGGTGGCGCCGGACGCTGGTGGAGTCGCCGCGCTTCCTGATCAGCCAGGGCCGCATCGCCGAGGCCACCGAGATCGTCGAACGCTTCGAGCGGGAGATTGCCGCCCGGCAGGAACTGCCGCCGGTGCCGGAGGTCGTGGAACCGGCAGCGAAGCCCGCGCCCTCCAGGCGGAGCGCGATCCGGCAGTTCGCCGCGCTGTGGGCGCCCGGGCTGGCCGGGCGCACCGCCGTGGTGTGCGTCCTGTGGTTCGCCATCCAGGCGACGCACTACGGCTACGGCACCTGGCTGCCGACGCTCCTGGTGCTCAAGGGATTCACGATCTCCAAGAGCTTCGCCTTCGCCCTGGCCAGCGCGGTCGCCCAGGTGCCCGGCTATTACGTGGCCGCCGCCATCAGCGAACGCCTCGACCGCAAGTGGACGATCGTGGTCTTCCTGTGCTGCAGCATCGGCTGCGCGGCCGGGCTCGGCACCGCGACCGACGACGTGGCGATCTTCTGCTTCACCGTCGCCCTGTCGTTCTTCATGAACGGCGTCGCCGGCCCGCTGTACGCCTACACGTCCGAGATCTACCCGACCGAGACCCGCGCGACCGGCATGGGCCTGGCCAGCGCCACCGCCCGGGTCGGGGCCATCATGGCGCCGGTGGCGATCGGATACCTGTACGCGGACATCGGATTCGGCGGTGTTTTCGCGGTGCTGTGCGGACTCCTGCTGCTCGGGGCCCTCGTCCTCGCCGTGGCGGGCCTGCGCACCGCCGGGCGCAGCCTGGAATCGCTGCACGACCAGCCGGCGTCGCGGGCCCGCGACGACCAGCCGGCCTGACCGCCGGGGAGTTCCCGCTCCATCGGGAACTCCCCGGCGCCGGTCACTTCATCGGGTGGTTGCTGGCCAGCTCGGCGTAGAGCTGGGAGCCGCGCAGCAGGGCGAGGCGGAACCGCGCCCAGGCGCTCAGCCGCCCGATCGGCGGGAGCTCGTCGGTGCGGGTGGTGGGCCGGGTGCGGAGCTGGTTCGACATCTCGTCCTCCTCGTTTTCGGATGCGACAACGGTTTTCGGGGTGGTGGAGCGGCGGGTCAGCGCCACGCCGAGCAGCACGATCGCCATGCCCAGCAGGACCCGCAGGCCCAGTTCTTCGCCGAGCAGCAACCAGCCGAGCAGCACGGACACGATCGGCATCAGGTAGGCCACGGTGGACGCCGTGGTCGCGCCCTCCTCGCCGATGATCCGGTAGTTGATCGCGAAGGCGAGGCCGGTGCCGAAGATGCCCAGCACCGCGACCGCGAGCAGCGCGAGGGGATCCCAGCCCACCGGCCGCAGGCCGTCGAGCGGGAGCGCCAGCAGCGCGTAACCGGTGGCGGCGATCATCTGCATGGCCGCCAGGGTCAGCGGCGGCAGGCCGTGGTCCCCGGTCAGGTTCCGTCCGATGTAGACGTAACCGATCCCGTAGCTGACGGCCGCGCCCAGGCAGGCCAGCACGCCCCAGCCGAGCAGGCTGCCGCCCTGCCACGGCGCGAAGATCAGCAGCACGCCGAAGAATCCCAGCAGCAGCCCGCCGAGCCGGGCCGGCGGCATCGCCTCGCGTCCGGCGAACAGCCCGAACAACACCGTCCACAGTGGTGTCGTCGCGTTCAGCACGCCGGTCAGGCCGGAGTCGACGGTCTGCTCGCCGAGGCCGAACAACACCCACGGCAGCGCGCTGCCGAACAGCGCGGCGACGGCGATGTGCCGCCACAGCTTGCGATCGCTGCTCAGCCGCAGGCCGCGCAGCGCGCACAGCGCGACGAGAACCGCGGCGCCCAGGACGATGCGGGTCAGCGCGATCTGGGTCGGGGACAGCGCCCCCAGCGCGAGCTTGATCAGCAGGAAGCTGGAGCCCCACAGCAGCGCAAGCACGCCCAGCCGCACGTAGTTGGTCGGGTTGTTCATGTCTTCTCCGGTCTCGCAGGGCGTGGTCGAAGTGCCCGCGGAGACGGTAGGTCTCCGAACCTTCGGCGACCGCCGAACCGATCTCCACCTACTACGTTGCGCCCGCCGAGGCGTAAGCACAAGTGAAATAAAATCAACCGACATTTCAGATCTGCTGTACTGTGGGGGCATGCTGGACGTACGCCGGATGCAGGTGCTGCGAGCCGTGGTCACGAGCGGCTCGGTGAGCGCGGCCGCGGCGAACCTCGGGTACACGCCGTCCGCGATCAGCCAACAGCTGTCCACGCTGGAGAAGGAGGCGGGCACACCGCTGCTGGAGAAGGTCGGGCGCGGGCTGAAACCGACCCCGGCCGGCACCCTGCTGGCCGAGCGCGCCGGGCGGATCGCCGACCTGCTCAGCAGCACCGAGGCGGAGCTGGCCGACATCCGGGCCGGGCGCACCGGCCTGCTGCGGGTGCGGTTCTTCCACACCGCGAGCGTCGGGCTGATCCCACCGGCGGTCGCCAAGTTCCGCGCCGAACACCCCGACGTGCAGCTGGACCTGCGGATGCAGGAGGCGGAGCTGGTCGACGACGTGTCCCGCGGCGAGGCCGACCTGGCGATCATCGTGGTGGGCCGCTCCGTGCCCGAGCGGCGCGGGGTGCGGTTCGTGCACCTCGCCGACGACCCGTACCGGGTGGTGCTGCCGAAGTCGCACCCGATGGCCGCCGAGGACTGCATCGACCTGGTCCGGCTGGCCGGCGAATCCTGGGTGAACAGCGCCGTGACCAGCGACGACATCTGTTCGAGGCTGCTCGGGGACGCCTACGACAGCGCCGGTTTCACGCCGAAGGTGGCGCTGGAGACCGACGGCAGCTACTCCGCCCAGGGCTTCGTGGCCGCCGGGCTGGGCGTCGCGCTGGTGCCGCGGCTAGGGCTCGACATCGTGCACCCCGGCGTGGCGGTGCGGGCGGTGCGGAATCCGGAACCGGCGCGCCGCCTCTACGCGGCGGTCCGCGAAACCGTGGCCGACCTGCCGGCCACCCGCTCACTCCTGGCGACGCTGCACGAGGTCGCGAGCTGACCGGCGCGCCGCCCGGAACTCCCGGGCGGCGCTAGGCCGGGTCAGCTGCGGCGGTCGGTGTTGATCAGCACGTCGCCGTCCGGCGTGGCCACCATGCCGAGCGCGTGCGTCTCGGTGATCTTGCTGTGGTCCCTGGTGAACTGCAGCGTGACGATCACGTTGGACCCGGACATCACCGGCTCGCCGATGATCTTCACGTCGTCGATGGTCTTCCAGAACCTCTCGTAGCTGTCCTTGCCCTGCGCCTGCAGGCTCGGGCCCAGCAGCTCCCACGCCTGGTCCAGCTTCTTCGGCACCAGCGAGTAGTAGTCGCGCACCACGCCCACGACCTCCTCCTTGGAGGGCTGCCCCGCGGAGTTCGACGTCGTCGGGCTGGTCGTGGTCGGCTTCGCGGACGTCGTCCGCGCGGCCGACGTGGTCGGCGTGGTGCTGGTCGGCTGGCTCTGCGGGGCGGACTGCGCCGAGGTGGCCGGGCCGGGCTGCTCCGGCGGAGCCCCGTCGCCGAAGGCGTTCGCGGCGAGCACCCCGACGAGCACCGCGACGATGATCGCCACCACCCACAGCGCCACCTGGCGGTAGTTGCGCCTCGCCGGCTCCGCCGCCTGAACCGCGGCACCGACGCGCGTGGGCGGGTTGGCGCTCGGCGGCGGGCCCATCCGGTTGCCCGCCGGAGGCGTGCGCGGCGCTGCGGCGGTCGGCCGCTGCCAGCCCACGTTCGGCGAAGCGTTGGGGATCGGCCGCCCGTCGAGCACGGCCTGCAACAGCTCGCGGGCCTGCGCCATGGTCGGCCGGTCGACCGGGTCCGGGCGCAGCAGCTGCATCAGCGCCGGGGTCATCGGACCGGCCTGCTGCGGCGGCTCGATCTGCCCGCGCGCCACCCGGTGCAGCAGGCTGATCGCGTTCTCGTCCACGCCGAACGGCGGTCCGCCCTCGATCGCCGCGTACAGCGTCGAGCCCAGCGAGAACACGTCGGACGCCGGCGCCGGGTCGCGGCCGAGCGCCACCTCCGGCGCCAGGTAGGCCGGGGTGCCGGCGAGGATGCCGCTCTTGGTGACCGCGACGTCGCCGATGGCGCGCGAGATGCCGAAGTCGGTGATCTTCGCGGTGTCGTTGTCGCCGAGCAGGATGTTGCCCGGCTTGAGGTCGCGGTGCACGATGCCGGCCATGTGCGCGGCGGCCAGCGCACCGGCCACCTGCACGCCGATCCTGGCCACCTGCAGCGGCGGCAGTACGCCCTGCTCGTCGATGACCGACGCGAGGCTTCGCGACGGGAGGTACTCCATGACCAGGACCGGCTGGCCCTCGTCCTCGGCGACGTCGAACACGACGATCGCGTTCTGGTGCTGCAATCGGGCGGCGATGCGGCCTTCGCGCATCGCCCGCTGACGGGCTTCCTCGGTTTCCTCGGGGGTGTAGCCGGCCTGAAGCAGCAGCTGCTTCACCGCGACCGTGCGGTGCAGGCGTTCATCAACGGCCTGCCACACCACGCCCATGGCGCCGCTGCCGATCTGCTGCTGCAAGCGGTACCGGCCCGCGATCAAACGACCTTCGGCGCTCACCGGTGTCTCCTGGTACTGGCTGAGCCTGCTTGGACAGTACTGACCGGACCCCCGTGGCCAGCTTTCACTCGACGGTGTTCAACGTTACTGGGCGTCCCGCACGCGGCCGCACCCTGGGCCCGCCCGAGCCCGGACATGCACGTGGCCGGGGTGCTCACCTCGCGGTGAACGCCCCGGCCAGCGCGGGTTCGAGACCGGATCTCGCTATTCCTCGGCGCCGCCGGTCGGCTCGGTCGTCGGCTCGTCCTGGGTGTCCGAGGGCGGAGTCGTCGGCTTCGTCGTCGGCTTCGTGGTCGGCCTCGTCGTCGGCTCCTGCGTCTGCGTCGTCGGCTTCGACGTCGTCGGCGTGTTGGTCTTCGTCGACGGCGTGTTGGTCCGCGTGTTGGTCGGCTCCTGTTCGGAGGTGGTCTCCGCCACCGGCGGCGGCGGGAGCGGGTTCATCTCCGAGGTCGTCGGGT
>NZ_JBSGJZ010000065.1:0-38073 GCF_053605825.1 Saccharopolyspora sp. NPDC003752
ATGAACTCCGGAACACTGCGCACCTTCGAGCCGTAGTAGAACGGCATCATCACCACGCCCAAGAACAGCATGGCCGGCACCGCACCGATCCAGAAATAATGCATCGTCGGCATCCCGTACTCGGCACCATTCGCCGACATACCGATGATCTCGATCGCACCCAGATTCGCCGAGATGAACGCCAACCCCGTCACCCACGCCGGCAACGCCCGCCCCGACAGGAAAAAATCCAGACTGGTGGACACCGCACGCCGCGCCAGATACCCGATACCCAGCACGAAAACGAAGTACAACGCCAACAACGCGAAATCCACCGCGTTGGCATCCAGCAGCTGACCCTGGGCCAGCACCTGGGTGCCGGCCCATCTCCCAGTGAACAAAGTGGTCCCTCTTTTCGCAGGAGCGTCGGCGTGGCGCGCCGAGAACGCAGGACGCGAAGGTGTCCCCGGCCGGGTCGAGGTCGATCCGGTCAATATGTTGTCCGCAGCAACTTATCACCGGGAGATGTCGGCACCGCCGGGCGTAACCGCATCGCAATCTGCGCGTTTCCCAACCGGCGCAACGGTTTCCGCCGATCGGCTCAGCGGCTGGCAAGCACCTGCTCGAAGGCCAGCTCGGCGGCGCCGAGCAGCTTGCCGTCCGCGCCGAGCGAGGACGTGACCAGCTTGGTGCCGCCCATCGCGCGGCTGACCAGGCTGCGCTCGGTGACCAGCTTGCCGACGTGGTCGATCAGCGTGCGCGGCAGCGAGGTGAACAGATCGCCGAGCACCACCAGCTGCGGGCACAGCAGGTTGACCACATTGCACAGTCCGACGGCCAGCCACTCGCCGAACTCACCGAGCCGCTGCAACACCTCGTCCGGTTGCTGCGCCAAGGCGTGCAGCTCGGCGACGACCACGCCGCGCGGCGAGTCCTCCGGCAGGCCCAGCGCCCGGCTCAGGGCCCGCTCCCCCACCTCGGTCTCCCAGCATCCCCTGCTGCCGCAATAGCATTCGTGCCCGTCCGGCCGCACCACCATGTGCCCGAGCTCGCCGACGTAGCCGCCGCTGCCGCGCAACGGCATCCCGCCGGAGATCACCCCGCCGCCGACACCGACGCCCGCCCCGACGAAGACCGCGTCGGTCGCGCCGCGCGCCGCCCCGCGGAGGTGTTCGGCGAGCGCGCTGAGCTCCGCGTCGTTGCCGACCTCCACCCGACGGCCGTCCAGCGCCTGGGAAAGCCAGTCGCCGAGCGGCACTTCGGTCCAGTGCAGGTTCGGCGCCTCGCGCACCATCCCGTCCGCGCGGCGCACCACGCCGGGCGCCGAGGCGCCGACCGCCACGACGTCGACGCCGGCCTCCTCGATGAGCACCGCGCTGTTGTCGACGATCTTGGTGAAGACCTCGCGCGGATTCCGGGTGGTCGGGCGCAGGCTCCAGCTGCACCGGTTGAGGATCTCGCCGCCGAGCCCGATCAGCGCCATCGCCACCTGCTCGACCCGGATGTCCACCGCCAGCGTCACCGCCGCGTGCGGCTGCGGCAGCACCAGCAGCGACGGCCGGCCCGCGCCGCTGCGCTGGGCGGGCACCCGCTCCACCACGAGCCCGTCCCCGACCAGCTCGTCGACCAGCGCCTTGATGGTGCTGCGATTCAGCCCCATCTCGGTGGCCAGCGCGGCCCTGGTGCAGGGCCCACCGGTGTGCAGCCGACGCAGCAGTACCGCCCGGTTGTGCTGGCGCACCTCGTCGGGCCGCGCTCCCGCGGTTGGTGTCGTGGTCAACTCGGCCGCTTCCTCCGCCTGCTTCGGGCTTCCCATCCGGGACAAGCTGTAGCACAGCGGACGCTTGCGCTGCGCATCGTGCTCCCCGGCTCAGCCTTCATGCTGCGCCGTCGAACGCCGCCGGGACAACGCGTCCACGCCGGCGGCGGCCACCAGGACCAGGCCGGTGATGATGTTCACCGGCGCGGCGGCGAAGCCCAGCAGGTTCAGGCCGTTCTGGACGGTCGCGAGCACCGCGCCGCCGAGGACCGCGTCCTGCAGCCGGCCCTTCCCGCCGAACAGCGACGTGCCGCCGATGACGGCCGC
Organism: Saccharopolyspora sp. NPDC003752; assembly: GCF_053605825.1. Classification (NCBI taxonomy): domain Bacteria; kingdom Bacillati; phylum Actinomycetota; class Actinomycetes; order Pseudonocardiales; family Pseudonocardiaceae; genus Saccharopolyspora; species Saccharopolyspora sp. NPDC003752. Next base: position 2,066 of record NZ_JBSGJZ010000065.1, read on the forward strand.
GCCGACCGCGAACAGCACCAGGTTGCCGTTGCCCGCGCTGCCGTCGACCGAGCCGACCTTCGAGGTGTAGACGATGGCGCCCACCGCCGCGACCGAGGAGCAGATGATGAACGCGCTCATCCGGATCTTGGCGACGTTCACCCCGGCCCGGTGCGCGGCGTCCCGGTTGTTGCCGACGGCGCGCAGGTGCCGGCCGAAGCGGGTGCGGTCCAGCACGTACGTGCCCGCGATCAGCAGCACCAGGATGATCGGCACCACGTAGGGCACGCCGCGGATCGACGCCAGCTCCGGGTGCGGCGAGCGGTTGAGCGTCAGCAGGTACGTCGCGACGCCGCCGCAGCCGAGGACGGCGCCGACCTTGGCCACCACCAGCGCGGTCGGCTGCGCGACGAGCCCGTGCCGGAGCCTGGTCAGGTGACGGCGGGCCACCACGGCTGCGTATCCGGCGCCGGCCATCAGGAACAGCAGCCAGCTGCCCGCCACGCCGAGGCTGCCGTTGGCGACGGCGAACAGCTCCGGGCTCTGCCGGACCGAGATCGTCCCGCCCGGGCCGACCAGCTGGAGCACCACGCCGGACCAGGTGATGAACAGCCCCAGCGTCACGACGAACGACGGGATGCGGACCTTCGAGACCGCGAACCCGGTGACGCACCCGATCGCCGCGCCGACGCACACCGCCAGCAGCATCTCCAGCCACGGGTTCGCGCCGACCCCGGCGACCACGAGCACCACTGCCAGCGCGGAAAGCCCGGCACCGAGCCAGATCCGCAACAGCAGCGCCAGCAGCGCCGCGGCCGCGAGCCCCAGCACGAAGGCGTAGAACACCGTGCCGCCCATCGCCCCGAGCAGGTTCCCGTCGTGCTGGAAGTGCAGTGCGAGCACCGAGGCCGCCACGCCGGAGGCCGTCCCGGCGGACAGGTCGATCTCGCCGATCAGCAGCACGTAGACGATGCCCATCGCGATGATCGCCTGCCCGGCGCCCTGGTGCAGCAGGTTGGCCAGGTTGTTGAGGGTCAGGAAGTCCTCGGACAGGGCGGCGAACAGCACCAGCAGCACGGCCAGCATCACCAGCGCGGGCAACGCGCCGAGATCACCGCGGCGGATCTTGCCGACGTAGTCGCGCAGGGCCTCGCCGGTGGCGCGAGAGGTCGTGTCGATGCCGAAGTCGGCGATGCGCAACGCCGGTTCGGCCGCGCCGGTCGGGCTGTTCGTCATTGGCGTTCCTCGACATCTCGGAATTTTCTTTGAAGCGGCGCAGCCGCTTGGCCCACCGTCGCAGCTTGCACCGCCGCGGGTTCTGAGGTTCCGCCACCCGCACCGCCAAGCAAGATGAGTCCAACGCGTACCTCACACTGCTGTCGGGCGGGCGATGCCGAGATCGCCGGAGCGGCCGGCGGTCATCAGCTCGACGACCTGGCCGTGGGTCAGGTCCCCGGCGGGCAGTTCGGCGGCCATGCGTCCCAGGTAGAGGGTGGCGATCCGGTCGGCGACCTCGAACACGTCGGACATGTTGTGGCTGATCAGCACCACGCCGAGACCCTGGTCGGCCAGGCGGCGGATGAGGTCGAGGACCTGCCGGGTCTGCGCGACGCCCAGCGCCGCGGTGGGTTCGTCGAGGATCACCACCTTGCTGTTCCACAGCACGGCTTTGGCGATGGCGACGGTCTGCCGCTGACCGCCGGAGAGCGAGCCGGCCTTCGCGCGCACCGAACCGACGGTGCGCACCGACAGGGAGCGGAGGGTGCGCCTCGCGGCCAGCTCCATCTCGGTGTCGTCGAGCAGCATCGCCGGGCCCCGCTCGCGGCCGAGGAACATGTTCTGCACCACGTCGAGGTCGTCGCACAGCGCGAGGTCCTGGTAGACCACCTCGATGCCCAGCGCGGCGGCGTCGCCGGGCCGCTGGATCTGCACGGGGCGGCCCTCGAAGAGCACCTCGCCGCCGTCGATGCGGTGCATTCCCGCGATGCATTTGACCAATGTGGACTTCCCGGCGCCGTTGTCGCCGATCAGCGCGGTGACCTCGCCGGCGCGCACGGTGAAGTCCACCTCCCGCAGCGCGCGGACCGGGCCGAAGCTCTTGTCGACCCGGCGCAGCGCCAGGATCGGCTCGTGCACTCGCCCTCCCTCCGTCAGGTGATGCCGAGCTGGCGGCAAAATTCCGCCAGCTCGCCACCGCAGATCTCCTCGGCCCGGACGCCCGCCGGGTCGAGCACCGACTTGATGTTGTCGCGCGTGATCAGCTGCGGCGGCAGCAGGACCGACTTCACCTCGCGCCCGCCGACCGGATCGGGCGTTCGCTGGTCGGCCAGCGCGTCGGCGGCCGCGGTGTCGCCGCGGGCGAGCGCGGCCGCCAGCTCCGCCGTCACCGACGCCTCGTCGCGGATCGGTTTGAACACCGTGGACGACTGGTAGCCCTGCAGGATCGCGCGCAGGCCGTCGACGGTCATGTCCTGCCCGGTGACCGGGACCGCGCCCGCCAGGCCGTACTTCTGCAGCACGGTGATCACCGCCGAGGCCAGCCCGTCGTTGGCCGCGAGGACGCCGTCCACCCGCCCGCCGTTGGCGGTCAGCAGCTGTTCGAAGACCCGGCCGCCGGCCTGGTTGTCCCAACCGTCGACGAACCGGCTGCTCGCCAGCCTCAGCTCGCCCGCCGCGTACCGGGGGCCGAGCTCCGCGGACTGGCCGTGGTGCACCAGCGTCGCGTTGTGGTCGGTCGTGGCACCGCCGATCTCGATGACCTGGCCGCCGGGCTTGTCGCGCATCGCCGTCGCGAGCGCCCGGGCCTGCAGTTCGCCGACCTCCTCGTGGTCGAAGCTGACGTAGTAGTCGGCGCTGCCGCCGACGTTGAGCCGGTCGTAGTCGATCACCGGCACGCCGAGCCGTTCGGCCTTCAGCTCGACGGTGGCACCTGCGTCGCCGCTGGGCGCGGCGATGATCAGCACCTGCACGCGCTGGCTGAGCATGTCGTCGGCGATCTGGGCGAACTTCTGCGCGTCGCCCTGCGCGTTCTGCACGATCGGCGTGAGGCCTGCCCGGCGCAGCGCCGCCTGCAGCATCGGCTGGTCGAAGTGCGCCCAGCGCGCGGAGGTCGCGGTATCCGGAAGGATCACGCCGACCCGCGGACCACCGGTGCCCGGCGCGGCCGCGCCGGCGTCCGGCTCCGGCAGCCTGTTGTTCCCGCACGCCACCAGCAACAGCCCGATGCTGCAGGCCATCGCGATCAGCGCCGCGGGCGTTCTCCCCATCGAGAAGCCTTCCCCACTCCCGAACGGAATCGTGCAGAACCAAACGTTGCGACAAACAACTTATGACACAACACCACGAGCGGAGAAGTTGACCTGATCGATGCAGTACCGAGACTTGATCGATGTAGCCCATCTCCCCGAGGAGGCATCCGATGATATGTTGCTGCCTGCAACATATTCCTCGCGGCCCCTCACCGCCCAACGGCAGAGCGCACCAGGCCGCCGGTTTCGCAGTTCCGCCCCGCACGGATGACCTCCGAACGCAGAGGAGAACGGCATGACCCGTTGGTCAGGCACGACCCGCTCGCGGCTCGCGCTGGCGCTCACCGCGGTGGCCTGCACCGCCGCCGTCACCCCCGCCGTGGCCGCGGCACCGCCCGCCTACCGCGACGCGACGCGCCCGGTCGCCGACCGGGTGGACGACCTGATGGCGCGAATGTCGTTGCAGGACAAGATAGGCCAGTTGACGCAGGCCGAGCGGCTGGCTGCCGACCCGGGCACCGCGGCGGCAGCCGGGATCGGCTCGATCCTCAGCGGCGGCGGATCGGCGCCGACGCCGAACACCGCGGAAGCCTGGGCGGACATGTACGACGCCTACCAGCGGGCGGCCATCGCCACCCCGCTGGGCATTCCGATCATCTACGGCGTCGACGCGGTGCACGGGCACAACAACGTGCACGGCGCGACGATCTTCCCGCACAACATCGGGCTCGGCGCCACCAACGACCCGGATCTGGCCGAGCGCATCGGCCGGGCGACCGCCGAGGAGGTCGCCGGCACCGGCATCGACTGGGACTTCGCGCCATGCCTGTGCGTGGCGCGCAACGACCGCTGGGGACGCACCTACGAGTCGTTCGGCGAGACCCCGGAGCGGCCCGCGGCGATGGCCTCCGCCGTGACCGGCCTGCAGGGATCCACTCTGGACGGTCCGGCGTCCGTGCTGGCCACGGCCAAGCACTACGTCGGGGACGGCGGCACGACCGGCGGCGACGACCAGGGCAACACCGAGATCGACGAGGCCGGGCTGCGCGCGGTGCACCTGCCGCCGTTCCAGGCCGCGATCGAGCGTGGCGTCGGCTCGGTGATGATCTCCTACAGCAGCTGGAACGGCGTCAAGATGCACACCGCCGACTACCTGATCAACGACGTGCTCAAGGGCGAGCTGGGCTTCACCGGTTTCGTCGTGTCGGACTGGCAGGCCATCGACAAGATCGACGGTCAGGAGGGCTTCACCGCCGACGAGGTGCGCGATTCGGTCAACGCCGGGCTGGACATGATCATGGTGCCGCACGAGTACCAGAAGTTCATGGACCTGCTGCGCGCCGAGGTCGAGGCCGGCCGGGTGCCGATGGAGCGCATCGACGACGCCAACCGCCGCATCCTGACCAAGAAGTTCGAGCTCGGCCTGTTCGAGCGGCCGTTCACCGACCGCAGTCTCACCGGAACCGTCGGCAGCGCGGAGCACCGGGAACTCGCCCGCGAGGCGGTCCGCGAATCGCAGGTGCTGCTGAAGAACGACGGGAATGTGCTGCCGCTGGCCAAGGATGGCGGCAAGATCTTCGTCGCGGGCAAGAACGCCGACGACATCGGCAACCAGAGCGGCGGCTGGACGATCAGCTGGCAGGGCGGCAGCGGCCCGATCACGCCGGGGACCACGATCCTGCAGGGAATCCGGCAGGCCGTCTCCCCCGGCACCGAGGTGGCCTACGCCCGCGACGGCAACGGCATCGACGGCAGCTACCGGGCGGCGATCGCGGTGGTCGGCGAAACCCCCTACGCCGAAGGCGAAGGCGACCGCCCGGAGGGCATGGGCCTGGACGAGGAGGACCGGGCGACGCTGGCCCGGCTCCAGGAGTCCGGGGTGCCGGTGATCGTGGTGACCGTGTCGGGCCGCCCGCTGGACGTCGCGGCGGACCTGCCGGCCTGGGACGCGCTCCTGGCGGCCTGGCTGCCCGGCACCGAAGGCGCCGGCGTGGCCGACGTCCTCTTCGGCGACCACGACCCGACCGGAACCCTGCCGATGACCTGGATGGCCGGCGCGGACCAGCAGCCGATCAACGACGGGGACGGCCAGCATCCCCTGTTCCCCTACGGCTACGGCCTGACCTACTGAGACGGAACGGGCGCTTTCGGCCCTGTTGAGCCGAAAGCGCCCGCTCGTCGCGAGATCTCAGGCGGTCAGCCCGGATTGCGCGCCTAGGACACCCCGGATACCCGTACAACGCATATTCCGGATCACCCGCTCGCGGGCAGGATCCGGCCCGCCACCTCGCCGAAGCCGATCCGGGAGCCGCCCGGGCCCGGAGCCGTGGCCGTGATGGTGACCTCGTCCCCGTCCTGGAGGAACGTGCGTTCCTCCGCGCCGACCTTGACGGGTTCCTTGCCGCCCCAGGTGAGTTCGATGAACGCGCCGCGCTGGTCCTTCGCCGGGCCCGAGATCGTGCCGGACGCGTACAGGTCGCCGGTTCGGCTGGTCGCCCCGTTGACCGTCAGGTGCGCCAGCATCTGGGCCGGGGACCAGTACATCTCCCGGTACGGTGGGCGGGAGACCTCGTGCCCGTTCCAGGACACCGCGAGGTCGATGTCCAGGCCCCACGGCTCGGTTTCCCGCAGGTACGGCAGGGGTTTCGGCTCCTGGTCCGGGACCGGGACGCGCGCGGCCTCCAGCGCGAGCAGCGGAACCACCCACGCGGAGATCGAGGTGGCGAAGCTCTTGCCGAGGAACGGGCCCAGCGGCACGTACTCCCACGCCTGGATGTCGCGGGCCGACCAGTCGTTGACCAGCACGACGCCGAACACGCGGGTGGCGAAGTCCGCGGCGGGCACGGTGCTGCCCAGGTCGGAGCCGGTGCCGACGATGAAGCCGAGCTCCGCCTCGATGTCCAGGCGGCGGCACGGTCCGAACGTCGGGGCGTCCTCGTCCGGCGCCTTGCGCTGGCCGCTGGGGCGGACGATGCCGGTGCCCGACACCACGACCGTTCCACTACGCCCGTGGTAGCCGACCGGCAGGTGCTTCCAGTTCGGCATCAGCGGCTCGGCGTTCGGCCGGAACAGCCGGCCGAGGTTGGCCGCGTGGTGTTCCGAGGCGTAGAAGTCGACGTAGTCGGCGACCTCGATCGGCAGGTGCGTGGTGACGTCGGCGACCGGGTGCACGGCCGCATCCGGCACGTCCCCCGACACCAGCTCGGTGATCTGCCGCCGCACCTGCACCCAGCGCTCGTGGCCCTGCGCCATGAACGCGTTCAGGCTCGGCCGCGCGAAGACCTCGTCGCCCAGTGCCACCGCGAGGTCCACAACGGACTCCCCGACGCGGACGCCGACCCGAGGCTCGGTGCCGGGGGTGGAGAACACGCCGTAGGGCAGGTTGTCGAGCCCGAACGGCGAACCGGCGGGGATGTCGATCACGGTCACGAGGCGACTCCTTCTGCGCTGAGCACCGCCGCGGGCACCAGGCCCAGGTCCACCAGCTCGGTCAAGGGCTCGATGATGCTGCACGTGCCGAAGGACACGAACCGCTCGCGGGCGGCCGCGACCCGCACGTCGTCCAGGTTCGCGACGCGCTCGGCGACCTTGCGCGCATCGCGTTCGGCGAGGATCTCGGCGATCTCGGACTCGTCGGCGAAGTCCACCGCCGCATCGGTCGCCAGCAGCAGGTTCAGGTAGCCGTGCTGTTCGAAGCCGGTTGCGGGATCGGTGTTGCGGATCGCGTGGTGCAACCCGGCGGTGGCCTTGAACGGCACCCGCGCGTCGACGACCGCCCGGATCGCGGCGGCCAGTTCCGCCTCGTCCGGGTACAGCTCGGCCTTCACCCCGCCGGTGCGGAACTTGGCCTGGTACCGGGTGGCGGCGCAGGCGGCGATGACCTCCGGGCGCCGCTGGTCGCGAGGCACTTCGACGAAGACGGCCACGTCCTCGGCCGCCGCGCAGGCCCGGTCGAGCTCGGCGAAGAACTCCGCCGGAGCCTGCCCGGCGGGTACCGCGACCTCCAGGGCGCGCAACCGGACCGGCAGCGATCCGGCGGCGTCGAACACGGCCCGGAGCTGCCCCGGCCCCGCGGGCGCGGTGACCGAGAGGTCGAGCCGATCGCCGGATTCGAGCAGGTCGGCGAGCTCCGCCAGCGCCGGTGCGGCGAGCACCAGCGGCCCGACGAGCTCGGCGTACGGCGCGGCGGTGTGCCGGGCGTGCGCGGCGACGGCGTCGGGCAGCGGCGCCAGTCCGGGCGGGAACACCGCGGCGTCATCGCACAGCGATTTCGCGAAATCCGGGATGGTCACTGCTTCGGCCCCCGTCCCGCCCAGGTCCAGGCGTAGCCGGGATCTTCGGCCGCGCGGCCGCCCTCGCCGAGCTCCAGCGGGCGGAACGTGTCGACCATGACCGCGAGCTCGTCGAAGTACTCCACCCCGATGCTGCGCTCGTAGGCCCCCGGCTGCGGGCCGTGCGAGTGCCCACCCGGGTGCAGGGAGATCGAGCCCTGCCCGATCCCGGAGCCCTTGCGCGCCTCGTAGTCCCCGCCGCAGTAGAACATCACCTCGTCGGAGTCCACATTGGAGTGGTAGTACGGCACCGGGATGGACAGCGGGTGGTAGTCGACCTTGCGCGGCACGAAGTTGCACACCACGAAGTTGTCGCCCTCGAAGACCTGGTGCACCGGCGGCGGCTGGTGCACGCGGCCGGTGATCGGCTCGAAGTCGGACACGTTGAAGGTGTACGGGTACAGGCAGCCGTCCCAGCCGACCACGTCGAACGGGTGCTCCGGGTAGACGAACCGGGTGCCGACGATGCCGGCGCTGCCGCGGTGCTTGACCAGGACCTCGACGTCGGTGCCGTCGGCCAGGACCGGCTCGGTGGGGCCGTGCAGGTCGCGTTCGCAGTACGGCGAGTGCTCCAGCAGCTGGCCGAACTTCGACAGGTACCGGCGCGGCGGCGTGATGTGCGAGTTGGCCTCGATGCAGTACGCGCGCACCGGCTCGTCGCCCTGCGGCAGCCAGCGGTGCGTGGTCGCCCGCGGCAGGATCACGTAGTCGCCCGGCCGGAACGGCAGCGCGCCGAACACCGTCTCGACGACGCCCTCGCCGGACTCGATGTACACGCACTCGTCGCCGATCCCGTTGCGGTACAGCGGAGAAGCCTCGCCCGCGACGACGTAGGAGATGCGCACGTCGGCATTGCCCAGGACCAGCCGGCGGCCGGTCACCACGTCGTGGCGCTTCCACTCCTGGCCGCCGAAGAGCTCGTGCAGCTTCAGGTGCCGCGGCCGCAGCGGGTGGTTCGGCTCGGTGCCCAGGTCGGGCAGTTCCCACACCGTCGAGTCGACCAGCGCGGACGGGAGGTTGCGGTGGTAGAGCAGCGACGAGTCGCTGGAGAAGCCCTCCTCCCCCATCAGCTCCTCGTAGTACAGGCCGCCGTCGGGCCTGCGGTGCTGGGTGTGCCGCTTCGGCGGCACCTCACCGACCTGCCGGTAGTACGCCATCGCCCTCGCCTCCTTGCAACGGCCCAGGAACCCTTCGGCCCCGGCGCATTTAATCAATGTATTTACTACTTGCCGCACGGCGCAACAACCGAAGGGATCAGTTCCGGCCGCGGATGTCGAACTGGTCGCGGTTGGTGATGAGCTTGTCCAGCAGCATGATCAGGATGCGCTGCTCGGCCTCGGTGAGCACGCTCGCCCACTCGTGTTCCCGCTCGTTCTGCGCCCGGAACACCTCGACCATCTCCCGCTGCCCGTCCTCGGTCAGCGACAGCAGCACGGAGCGGCCGTCGCGCTCGCCCGGCGCCCGGTCCAGCAGCCCGTCCGCGACCAGCGTCTTCGTCAGGTTCGACACCGCGGCACGGCTCATCCCGGTCAGCTCGGCGGCCTTCTTGGCCTCCAGCGGCCCGGCCAGCCAGGTGACGAACAGCAGCCGGAAGCCCGACCAGGACCGGCCGCGCGGCCGGTGCACCGCCGCCTCCAGGTCGTAGGTGACGATGTTGGACGCCCGGTTGAGCGTCAGCAGCACCTCGGTGGCCAGCTGGTGCCGGAACCCGTACTCGGTGGCCAGCCGGTGGTTCGCCAGCTCGACGAAGGACCAGAAATCCAGCTCGTCCGCGGCCATCGCATCCTCCGTCGCCAAACTGATCAATGCATGAACTATCTCAGCTCGGCCCGCGAACCACCACCCTGCTGAGCCGGTTCTCAGCCCGCGGGCCGCTCTCAGCGTTATCTCAGCGACCTTCAGCCACGCTTGACCCAGGACCCGACAGGAGGAGTCTCATGAAACGGAAGAACGTGGCCTATGCGGCGACCGCCGGTGCCGCGGTGGGCGTGCTCGGCCTAACCGCGCTCGCGCTGCCCGCCGGCGCCGGCGCCGCCCCGGCGTTACCCCCGGTGGCGCCGGAGCAGCTGGTGGAGTCGGTGATGCGGGCGAACCCGCCGGCGCTGACCGGCACCGTCGAGGTGGACAACGCGCTCGGCCTGCCCGCGATCCCGGGCGCGGGCCAGGCCTCCGAGCTCCTTTCCGACGGCACCAGCAAGTTCCAGGTGTGGGCCGACGGCCAGGGCCGCCACCGCGTCTCGGTGCCCTCGCACAACGGAGAGATGACCGTCGTCGACGACGGCTCGACGGTGTGGAAGTGGGATTCGGCCGAGCAGAAGGTGGTCCGCTCGGCGGGACACGCGGCGGAGTCCGCCGAGCACCAGGGTCCGGCCGATCCCGCCGCGGCGGCCCGCCAGATCATCGACAAGCTCCGGCAGACCAGCGACGTGAAGGTGGACGGCACGGCCAGCGTCGCCGGCCGCGACGCCTACGAGCTGGTGCTCACGCCGAAGCCGACCGAGCGCACCCTGCTGCGCGAGGTGCGGGTCGCGGTGGACGCGGAGAAGCGCATTCCGCTGGAGGTCTCGGTGCTCACCAACGGTTCGAACGACCCGGCCTTCCAGGTCGGCTTCAGCGACATCGACCTCAGCGCCCCGGACCCGGCCCTGTTCCGGTTCACCCCGCCCGCCGGCGCGGAGGTGACGGACGGCAAGGCCGAACACGCGCCGCAGCAGCGCCCGGAGGGCGAGCACAAGGTCGTCGGCGACGGCTGGGACCTGGTCGTGGTGGCCCAGCTGCCGCAGCAGCAGGAGAAGCAGCAGGGCGGCCAGGACGTGCGCCAGGTCGCCGAGCAGGTCGGCAAGCCGGTCAGCGGGCCGTGGGGCGACGGCTGGATCATCGGCACGGCGGCGGGCAACGCCCTGCTCACCTCCGACGGCCGCGTCGCGGCCGGTGCGGTGCCGGAGCAGGTGCTCACCGCCGCGCTCGGCGGGGCGTGATGGCGAACGCAGTCGAAGCGGTGGGGGCGGCGACGACCGCCCCCACCGCGGGCGATCTCGCGGCGCGCACCGCCGGCCTGCGCAAGACCTACGGCCGGACCGTCGCGGTGGCGGGCGTCGACCTCGCGGTCCCGCGCGGCGGTGTGGTCGGCGTGCTCGGCCCCAACGGTTCGGGCAAGACCACCACGATCCGGATGCTGCTGGGCCTCACCGCCCCCACGTCCGGCACGGTCGAGCTGCTGGGCCACCGGTTGCCGGAGCACAGCGGCCGGGTGCTGCCGCGGGTCGGCGCGCTGGTCGAAGGACCGGGCTTCCACCCGTTCCTGTCCGGCCGGGAGAACCTGCTGCGCTGCGCGGCGATGGAACCGGCGCTGCGCGGCCCGGAGATCCGCGGAGTGGTCGAGCAGGCTCTGGAACGCGTCGGCTTGGGCCCGGCCGCAGGCCGCCGGTACCGGGGCTACTCGCTGGGCATGAAGCAGCGGCTGGGCCTGGCGGCGGCGTTGCTGGTGCCGCGCGAGCTGGTGGTGCTCGACGAGCCGACCAACGGCCTGGACCCGGCGGGCACCCGCGAGATCCGCCGGATCATCGCGGAGCTGCACGCGGCGGGCACGACGGTGCTGGTGTCCTCGCACCTGCTCGCCGAGATCGAGGCGACCTGCACGCACGTCGCGGTGCTGCACCGCGGCTCGCTGGTCGCGCAGGGCGAACTCGCCGCCATGCTGGAGGCCGGCGCGCCGCACCTCGTGGTGTCCACATCGGATGCTTCCGGCGCGGTGGCGACGCTGACCGGCAAGGGCGTGCAGGCCCGGGAAGAAGCCGGGGCGGTCCGCGCGGATCTGTCCGATGTGGACTCCGCGGAGGTCGTCGCGATGCTCGTCCACGCCGGTGTTCCGGTGCACGAAGCGCGGCTGGCCCGGACCGGTCTGGAGGACCTTTTCGCCCGGCTGACCGAGGAGGAGCTGTGACGGCGCTCGACGCAACCACGACGGCGGGGCGGACGTCCGCGCCGTTGGGGCGCGTTCTGCTGGCCGAGCTGCGGTGGGTGCTGCGCAGGCCGCGCAACCTGCTCGCGCTCGTCCTGCTGGCGGGCCTCCCGGTGCTCCTCGGCACCGCGATCGCCGTCACCGGCGGGCCGGGCGGCCGCGGCGGTGGTTCCCTCCTCGCCGCAGTGGCCGGGAACGGGCTGGTGCTGCCGGTCGCGGCCCTGGTGCTCGCGCAGACGCTGCTGCTGCCGCTGGTCGTGGCGATGGTCGCGGCCGACGCACTGGCCGGCGAGTCGGCGCACGGCACGCTGCGCGGCCTGCTGCTCGCGCCCGTGGGGCGGGTGCGGCTGGTCGGTGTCAAGGCCGTCGGCGTGCTGGTGATGGCGGTGCTCGCGGTGGCCGTCATCGCCGTCAGCGGCGTCCTCACCGGGCTGGTCATCGTCGGCGGCGACGGCATGGTGACCCTGTCCGGGACCACGTTGCCGATCGGCTCGGCGCTGGGCCGGGTGGCGCTGGCCGCCGGGTGGTCCGCGGTGCAGATGGCCGCGGTGGGGGCGGTCGCGCTGGCGATCTCGTCGCTCACCGAACACCCGCTGGTGGTCATGGCCGCCACCATGGGCGGCCTGATCGTGTTCGGGGTGCTCGGCACGATCCCGGCCCTGGACTGGCTGCAGCCGCTGCTGATCACCACCGACTGGTCTGCGGTGATGGACGTGCTGCGCGACCCGATCAGCGGCGACACGCTGGTCACCGGCCTGCTCCGCGCGGGTTGCTACCTGCTGATCGGCCTGTCGGCGGCCATCGCGCGCGTGGTCACCAAGGACGCCTGACGGTGCGGGGGCGGCGACGCCTCCGCACCCGGCATCAGCGCAGCAGCATCGCGTACAGCTCCAGCCACGCGGCCCGCAGCAGCAGGCGCGTCGTTCCGCCTCGGTCCCAGCCGATCGTCGTCCGGTCGTTTCGAACTGATCTCTGCTGCCGGTGGTGGCGCAATTCGAACCCTTCGATCCCGCCGGACCGGCCGCCCGCGGCGCCCGCTCCGAATCCCCGACGCCTGGCAAGACTCCGTTGTCCCGCCAGGCCGCACCTCGTCCGGGGCGCTGCCCCGTCCAGAACGTGCGTCGGACACATTGCTCGTTACTCGCCGGTTGCGCAAGGAAAATTTCACCGCGCGCCGCCGGGGCGGGCCGGTAGGTTCGAGTCCGTCGTCCGCCTCCGGAGGGGTGCCATGGAGTTCCGCCATCTCGGCCGCAGCGGCCTGGTCATCAGCGAGATCGCCTACGGCAACTGGATCACCCACGGGTCCCAGGTCGCCGAGGACGCCGCGACCGCGTGCATCCGCGCCGCGCTGGACGCCGGCATCACCACCTTCGACACCGCCGACGTCTACGCCGAGGGCCGCGCCGAGGCCGTCCTGGGCCGCGCGCTGCGGGGCGAGCGGCGCGAGGGGCTGGAGATCTTCACCAAGGTCTACTTCCCCACCGGGCCGGGCCGCAACGACCGGGGGCTCAGCCGCAAGCACATCATGGAGTCCATCGACGCCTCGCTGCGCCGCCTGCAGACCGACCACGTCGACCTCTACCAGGCGCACCGCTACGACCCGGAAACCCCGCTGGAGGAGACCATCGAGGCCCTCGCCGACGTGGTCCGGGCCGGCAAGGCGCACTACATCGGCGTGTCGGAGTGGACCGCCGAGCAGATCCGCGCGGGTCACGCGCTGGCCCGCGAGCTGCACGTGCCGCTGGTGTCCAACCAGCCGCAGTACTCGGCGCTGTGGCGGGTGATCGAGGACGAGGTGGTGCCCGCCTCGGCGGAGCTGGGCATCGGCCAGATCGTCTGGTCGCCCATCGCGCAGGGCGTGCTCACCGGCAAGTACCGGCCCGGGTCCGCGCCGCCGGCGGGTTCCCGCGCCACCGACTCCAACGGCGGCGCGACCTTCGTCGCCCGCTTCCTCCGCGACGACGTGCTGGAGCGCGTGCGGCAGCTCGAACCGCTGGCCGCCGAGGCGGGCCTGTCACCGGCGCAGCTGGCGGTGGCCTGGGTGCTGCAGAACCCGAACGTCTCGGCGGCCATCATCGGCGCCTCCCGGCCCGAGCAGATCGCTGAGAACGTCGCGGCGTCCGGCGTCCGGCTCGAAACCGGGCTGCTGCGGCGAATGGAGGAAATCCTCGCCCCGGTCGCGGAGCGCAACCCGGCGAAGACCGCCGAAAACGCCCCGAAGGCCCGGAAGTGAGCTAGTGGCTCAGCTTCTCCCACAGCGGCGACGAACCTTGGCGCGGCGCCGGCACGAACGGCACGTCCGACAGCGTCGCGTGGCGGCGCCTCGCCCGGGAGACCGCGCCCGCGACCAGTCCGACCGCGCAGGCGCAGACGAGCACGCCCAGCCCGACCGCGGCCGCCTGGTCGAAGGTCAGGTCGCCGCGCACGCCGATGGCGAACGTGTCGTAGAAACCCCAGCACACAGCCGTTGTCGCGGCGGCGGCCGGCACGGTGGTGACCGCCGATACGACCGCGACCAGGATCGCCAACCCGATCGCCGCGGCCGCGGGACGCGCCGCATCCCCGACGGGGATGCACGCCGCGGTCACGACGAACCCGCTGGCGAACCCGAGCGGATATCCGAAACCCCCTGGCAAGACCTGCGAATGCGGATGCCTCATGCCCCCATTAGACACCCCGGGGCTCCCGGCACCCCGGCGTCGCGGCCGGATTGACATCCCGCGTACGCCATTCTGACGAATCCCGGACGGCGGCACCCGGCCGAATCTTTCCTTGCCTTTGCCGGGTTCGGCGTTGCAAGCTCGACTGAGCGATCGATCAGTTGCCGAGCGGCCACCCGCCCAGCCAGCCCGCGAAGAGGGAGTGTGCAGCCGGATGAACGAGCACGACCCGCGGTACGACGCGATCATCATCGGCGCCGGTTTCGCCGGCATGTACATGCTCAAGACGTTGCGCGACAAGGGATTCCGCGCGCACGTCTACGAGCGCGGCACGGACGTCGGCGGAACCTGGTACTGGAACCGGTACCCGGGCGCCCGCTGCGACATCGAAAGCCTCTACTACTGCTACTCCTTCTCAGACGAGCTGCAGCAGGAATGGCAGTGGACCGAGCGATACCCGTCGCAGCCGGAGATCCTGCGCTACGCCCGGCACGTGGCCGACCGCTTCGACCTCCGGCGCGACATCTCCTTCGAGACCAACGTCCGGGCCGCCGCCTTCGACGAGCAGGCCGGCCGGTGGACCGTGCGAACCGACGACGCCGAGATCACCGCGCGGTTCCTGATCACCGCGGTCGGCTGCCTGTCGGCCACCCAGACCCCCGACTTCCCCGGCATCGGCACGTTCCGCGGCGAGTCGTACCACACCGGCCGCTGGCCGCACGAGGAAGTGGACTTCACCGGCAAGCGGGTCGGGGTGATCGGCACCGGCTCGTCGGCGATCCAGGCGATCCCGGTCATCGCCGGGCAGGCCGCGCAGGTCACCGTGTTCCAGCGGACCGCGCAGTTCAGCATCCCGGCCCAGAACCACCCGCTGAGCCCGGACGAACAGCGCCGCGTGAAGGCCGACTACGCGCGGCTGCGCGCCGAGGCGCGGATGACGCAGAGCGGGATCCTCGCCGACCGGTTGCAGCGCAACGCAACCGAGGTGCCCGCCGCCGAGTTCAAGGCCGAACTCGACCGGCGCTGGGGCATCGGCGGAACCACGTTCACCGCGACGTATCCCGACACCCTGCGCGACCCGGCGGCCAACGAGCTCTCGGCGGACTACGTGCGGGACAAGATCCGGGAGATCGTCGACGATCCCGCGACCGCCGAGCTGCTCTGCCCGCACGACCACCCCATCGGCACCAAGCGGATCTGCGTCGACACGGACTACTACGCCACCTACAACCGCGACAACGTGTCCCTGGTCGACATCCGGCGCACGCCGATCTCGGCGATCACGCCCGGTGGGCTGCGGGTCGGCGACCGGGACTTCGAATTCGACGTCATCGTGTTCGCCACCGGTTACGACGCGATGACCGGGCCGCTGAACCGCATCGACATCCGGGGCGCCGGCGGCCTTCGCCTGCGGGAGAAGTGGGCCGAAGGGCCGCGGACCTACCTGGGGCTGGCCAGCGCGGGCTTCCCGAACCTGTTCACCATCACCGGGCCCGGCAGCCCTTCGGTGCTCAGCAACATGATCGTGTCCATCGAGCAGCACGTGGAGTGGATCGGCGAGCACCTGGAACACCTGCGCGACAACGGGTTCACGCGCAGCGAGGCCGCCGCCGACGCCGAGCGGACCTGGGGCGAGCACGTGAACGCGGTCGCCGCCGAAACCCTCTACCCGCGCGCGGCGTCCTGGTACATGGGGGCGAACGTGCCGGGCAAGCCGAGGGTCTTCATGCCCTACATCGGCGGCGTCGGCACCTACCGGGAGCACTGCCGGGAGATCGCCGCCGGCGGCTACCGCGGCTTCCACCTCACCCGGTGAGGGGCTAGGCCGGTCCGGAGTGGACGATCAGCACCAGGGCCGGTTCGGGGCCGGTGCGGCGGTGGCGGTGCCCGGTGTGGCCGGGGTAGGCGATGCTGTCGCGCGGGCCGAGCGCGTGCAGGGTCGGCTTCTCCGGCGCCTCCAGGAGTTCCACCTCCAGCGAGCCCGAGACCACGTAGACGAATTCGCGGCGGGCGTGGCTGAAGTACTCCTCGAACTCCTCGGTGCTGACCACCATCTCGGTCACGTCGGCGCCCTGCTCGAAGTGGTCGAGCAGCCGTACCGAGTCCACCACCTGGCGGGCGCCGCGCTCCAACCGGACGCCGCCCGCCGAGGGGGCGGCCTCGGCCAGCAGCGCCTGCTGCGTCGTGCGCAGCGATTCGGCGATCAGGAACAGCGAGCGCATCGACGGCCGCGCCCGCCCGCGCTCGACCTGGCTCAGGAAGGGGTGCGAGAGCCCGGTGTCCGCGGCGACCTGGACCAGGGTGCGCCCGAGCTCCTTGCGGCGGGACCGGATCGCCGCGCCGAGGCGGATGTCCGCGTCCTGCACACCGCGCCGCCTGTCCCCCACCGCTGCCCCTTCCCCGGTCGCCGCCGTCCCGCCCGATGTTACCGCCGTCAACATTCTGCGCGGCCACCGGAGTTGCCCGGCCCCGCGGTCGGTGCTGCACTGGGCCGCGCGGAGACGTTGCCGGGGGGCGAGGGGCGATGACCGAGGCCGAACCAGTTTTCGACAACCTGCGGGCGCTGTTCATCAACTGCACGCTAAAGCGCTCACCGGAACGCAGCAACACCGAAGGCCTGCTGGAGCTCAGCGCGGGCATCATGCGCCGCCACGGCGTCGAGGTCGACACCATCCGGGCGATCGACCACGACATCGCCGTCGGCGTCTGGCCGGACATGACCGAGCACGGCTGGGCCACCGACGAGTGGCCGCAGCTCTACCAGCGCGTGCTGGCCGCCAACATCCTGGTGCTGACCGGGCCGATCTGGCTCGGCGACAACAGTTCCGTGATGAAGCACGTGATCGAACGGCTCTACGGCTGCTCGTCGCTGCTCAACGACGCCGGCCAGTACGCCTACTACGGCCGCACCGGCGGCTGCCTGATCACCGGCAACGAGGACGGCGTCAAGCACTGCGCGATGGACGTCCTCTACAGCCTCCAGCACCTCGGCTACACCATCCCGCCGCAGGCCGACGCGGGCTGGATCGGCTCGATCGGCCCTGGACCGTCCTATTTGGACCCTGACTCCGGCGGGCCGGACAACGACTTCACCAACCGCAACACGACGTTCATGACCTACAACCTCATGCACGTGGCGGCGATGCTCGACCGCGCGGGCGGATTTCCCGCCTACGGCAACCAGCGCACGGAGTGGGACGCGGGCTGCCGACCCCACTTCGAGAACCCCGAACACCGCTGACCTCCGCCGTTCGGGCACTGGCCACCGGCGCCGCCGCGACCCTAGGCTGGGCGTGCCGACCAGTGAGAGGTGCGCATGACCGACCAGACCACGCCCGCGGTGTTCGAGCGGGTGCTGCCGTTGTTGTCGCCCGCGCCCGAAAACCCGGACTTCGACGGCGGATACCTGGACCTGCTCGGCGGCCAGGCGGCGGAACCGTCCGGCCCGATCCAGTCGCTCTGGGAGTCCGGCGCGGGTTCCGCCTGCTACGACCACCTCCAGTCGTTCACCCGCCGGGTGCTGCCGATGTGGTACCGGCTGCCCACCCAGGCGCGCCCGCCGTCCGGCGGGCTGGTGCTCGACGTCGGCTGCGGGCCGGGCAACGTCACGTCGCAGCTGGGCCGCGCCGTGGGGCCCGCCGGGCTCGCGATCGGCGTCGACGTCTCCCGCCCGATGCTCGCGCGGGCCGCCCGCACCGAAACCGCCGACAACGTCGGTTTCCTCCGGGCCGACGCGCGCGAACTGCCGTTCCCCGACGGCACGTTCGACCTGGTCACCAGTCTCGCGGCGCTGCAGCTGATCCCCGAGCCGCACGAGGTGCTCGGCGGCATGGCGCGGGTGCTCGCGCCCGGCGGCTGGCTGGCGGTCATGGTGCCGACGCCGCGCGGCGGCCTGCTGCACCAGGCGGCGAAGCTGACCGGCGGCCGGTCCGGCCTGAAGTTCTTCGACGCCGAGCAGGTCGCGGAATCGCTGCGGGCCGCCGGGATGGACGTCGTGCACACCCACCGCACCGGGCCGGTGCTGTGGATCAGCGCGCGACGGGGCGCCTGACCTCCACAGTGGACTACTCGGTGCGGACCCGCGGCCGGGCCTGGGTCAGGTAGTCGTCGATCGCGTCGCGGTTCGCGGTCAGCGACTCGATCCGCCGCTGGATGTTCGCCCGCTCCCGCTCCAGGTTCGCGAGCATCTCCGGGGCGACGATGCGCATGTGGATGGCGCCGGGCTTGTCCAGGCAGGGCAGGATGTCGCGGATGATCCGGGTCGGGATCCCGGATTCGAGCAGGCCGCGGATCTTCAGCACCCGGTCCACCGAGCCCTCGCCGTAGGCGCGGTGCCCGAGCTCGTCCCGGGCCGGCCGGATGAGGTCCTGCTCCTCGTAGTAGCGCAACAGCCGCACCGACACCCCGGTCCGCTCCGCCAGCTCACCTATCCGCATGCGGCCATTATCCCCGGCATCCGGTGTGCGCCACGTCACCGGCGGATCGCTTGCCCTCACACTTGTGTGAGGCCTTCAGGGTGGGGCCATGACTTCGGACGTGGAGGCCCGCGCGGCGGGTTCGAGCGCGAAACTGCCGATCGGCGCCCTGTCGGCGTTCGCCACCGTGGTGCTCATCGGCTGCCTGACCGAGACGCTGCCCGCCGGGGTGCTGCTCCCGATCAGCGCCGATCTGCGGGTCTCGGAGTCGCAGGCCGGGCAGCTGGTGTCGGTGTACGCGATCAGCACCGCGGCCACCTCGGTGCCGCTGACGGCGCTGACCCGGCGGCTGCCGCGCCGCGCTCTGCTGCTCGGCCTGATCCTCGGGTTCGCCGTGGTCAACGGCGTCACCGCGATTTCGCCGTGGTACCCGTTGACGCTGGTGGCGCGGGTGCTGGCGGGCGCGGTGTCCGGGGTGATGTGGGCGATGATCGCCGGCTACGCGATGCGGATCGTGCCGGCGGAACGCGCCGGCCGGGCGCTGGCAATCGCGATGGTGGGCACGCCGATCGGGTTCGCCATCGGGGTCCCGGCCGGGACGGTGCTCGGGGAGCTGATCGGGTGGCGGTACGCCTTCGGCGCCATGGCGGTCATCACCGCGGCGCTGGTCGGCTGGGTGCTCTGGCAGGTCCCGCCGCTGCCCGGACAACCGGCGCAGGAACGCGCGAACACCCTGGAAGTCCTTGCCACCCGCGGTTTCCCGGCCGTGCTGGCCACCACGTTCGCGCTGGTCCTCGGGCACAACGTCCTCTACACCTACATCGGCCCGGTGCTCGCCGCCGCCGGTCGGGTGGAGCTGCTCAGCGCCGTCCTGCTGGTCTTCGGCGTCGCCTCGGTGCTGGGCATCTGGATCGTTGGCGCGCTGATCGACCGCCGCCTGCGCTTGCTGATCCTCTCCTCGGCACTGGTGATCGGCATTGCGGTGGCGCTGATCGGATTGGCCGCGACACTGCCGGTGGTGCTGTTCGCCTCGGTCGCGTTGTGGGGCTTGGCTTTCGGCGGCGCGCCGACGATGTTCCCGGCTGCGGCGGCCAGGGTCGCGGGGCGGGACGCCGACGTGGCCCAGTCGCTGACCATCACCGTCTGGAACGTCGCCATCGCGGCGGGCGCCTACCTGGGCGGAGCGGCGCTCGACCTGGCAGGCGCCACCATGCTGCCGTGGATCACGGCGGCTCTCGCCCTGCTGTCCCTGCTGATCTACGCAGTGCTCACGGCTGATCGGCCGCCGCGTAGTGCGCGATGAGCCGCTGCAGCAAGGCGCGGGCCTCGGCGCCCGCCAGCGCAGCGGACAGCAGGCCGTCGAAGACGCGGTGGAACCGCGCCAGGTCGTCGGGGTCGGCGATGGTCATCTCCGTGTTGACCGTCTCCACCAGCACGAGGTCGTCGATGATGACGAAGCCGTGCAGCGGAACGACGGTCAGCTGCGCGTCCAGCGGCACGATCGCCAGCCGCGTCGTGGACATGCCCGCCAGGGCCAGCAACCGGTCGAGCTGGCCGACCATCACCTGCGGCGGGGCGATGGGATGCCGCAGCGCGGCTTCGGAGCAGAGGATCTCCACGGACGTGCGCGGGCTGAACAGGACGCTCTGGCGGGCCATCCGCTGCTCGACCGATTCGGCGATGTCCCGCGAGCTCCGGTGCAGGTCCGCGACGACCTCGAAGACGTGCCGGGCGTACTCGGCGGTCTGCACCAGGCCGGGAACCAGCGCGATCTCGAACAGCCGGATGCGCTCGGCGCCGTCCTCCAGCTGCCGGCCGTACTCCTGCCGGGCGCGATTCCCGGTGCGCAGCTGGCGCTTCCAGCTCGCCGCCTCGATGCGGATCTCGCGCAGCTCCTGCCGCAGTTCGGCCGCCGCATCGTCGGCAGCACCGGTCAGCCGGCAGTAGGCGACCACGTCCGCGTCGGAGACGGACTGCTTCGCCGTCTCCACCCGCGAGACCTTGGACGGCGTCCACCCGGCTAGTTCGGCGAGCTGTTTCCCGGACAGCCCGGCCGCCAGGCGCAGCCGACGCAATGCGTCGCCGAACGCCAGGCGGCGTGTGTCGAAATCCGTCACCGGCTCCTCTGGGGCAGGTCGTGCAGGTAAACCATCAATGGAATCGCATGATCGCATGCGATCTCCCGCCAGGCCCGGTAGCGGTCCACCTCCCGCGGGCTGGCGATGATCTCGGTGCCAGCGAATCGCTGGTCCTCGTAGTGCATCAACGCGACCCTGGTCTCGTCGAAGAGCCAGAAGTCGCTGGTCGGCAGGCCCAGCTCGGCCGCTTCGCCCTGGGGCAGCACCCGGATGTCCTCGCCGGCGGCGATGTTGGCCGGGCCGACGTCGAGCTGCCAGCGCTGGTACTCGGTGGGCGGTTCCCCGAAGACGCGCACCCGGGAGACGAGCCGGCCCGCGCGGGTCGCGGCCGCGACCTGGTCCAGCCAGGGCCGCAGCCAGCGCAGGTCGTCCGGCTCGCCCGCCCGCCAGCGACGCCAGGGTTCGGCTTCGTCGGGCTGGCGGTAGGTGCCCTGGCACTCCCACCGCCACGCCCGGCGCTCGAACGAGCGCAGGAGTTCATCGAACTCCGCGCCGGGTAACACCCAGGAACTCACGGTGCCGCCTTCGGCACGAAGTCGAGCAACGCGGCCGGGACCTCCACCGCGGTCTCGTGGTCGGGGAGCCCGCGTTCGCGGAGCGTGGCGAGCGCTTCGGGGTCGGTGACCTTGTAGCCCTGGACGACGTAGGTTCCCTGGTCGGTGCTGTACAGCGTGGGGCAGGTACCGGCGTGCGACGTCGTTCCCTGGAAGGTCAACTTCACGTGCTCCTCCTCGTCGAGAAGATTCATGCATCGTCTGTGCAATACAAGCATTCGGTCAAGCGTCGGCCCGCCGCGCAACTCAAACAGCCGAACCGGGTGATCACCGACGTGATCAACTGGGCCGTTCGGGTTGGAATTCCAGAGAATTGCTTGAATTGCTTGAAATGCGCGCGGCCGGTTCTCCATACTTCGATCATCGACGGGCCACGGGGAGATCGACTGGCGGGCGAGCTCTCCCCGGACCTCCAGAAGTCCCCGGCCCGGTGCTGAACCCCGACTCGCACCGGGCCGGCCTGGAACAATCCACAATGGACCGCCGTGACCTGCTGCGGCGCCGCGCGGTCACGGCGGAAACCACCTTGATGGCTCGGCGCCGAAGGGGTGAATCCGGGCCGTCGAACGACTTCCGGGCGAGTGACAAACCCAGCCGCGGGCCCGAAACTGGCTCCGGTTCGCGAGGACCACCGAGCCGGAAGGGGGCGTTCGATGGATCGCGGCTCGCCGCACCCGACGTTCGGGATCGAAGAGGAGTTCCTGGTCCTGGATCCCGGCACCGGCCGGCCGACGCCACGAGCCGCGGACGTCCTGCGCGAGGTCCCGGCGACCGGAAGCGATGCCACCAGCAACTTCACGGCGGAGTTCGCCCGTTTCCAGCTGGAGGCCAACACTCCCGTGTGCCGCACCGCTGCCGAGGCGCACGACCACCTGATCTCGGCCCGGCGCAGCCTCGTCGCCGCGGCGGGCCGGCGCAACCTCCGAATGGTCTCCACCGGCTACTCCCCGCTCGGCATGCCCGATCCGGTCCCGATCACCGACAAACCCCGGTACCGGCAAATCGGCGACCGGTTCGGGCTGCTGCTGGACTCGCACGCCACCACCGGTTGCCACGTCCACGTCGGGATGCCCGACCTGGCCACCAGCCTGGCCGTGTCCAACCACCTGCGCCCGCACCTGCCCGCGCTGCTCGCGCTCACCGCGAACTCCCCGTTCTGCGACGGCCGGGACACCGGGCACGCCAGCTGGCGGACGATCGTCTGGTCCCGGCTGCCATCGGCCGGACCACCTCCGGTGCACCGAGACCCGGCGTCCTACCAGCGCGCCGTCGACCTGCTGCTGGCCAGCGGCGCCGCGCTCGACCACGCCATGGTCTACTGGCTCGTCCGGCCGGCACCGCATCTGTCCACATTGGAGATCCGGGTGGCGGACGCGGCCGGCACGGCGGACGAAGCGCTGCTGCTGGCGCTCCTGGTGCGCGCGCTGGCAGCAGTGGCGCTGCAGGACGTCGCCGAAGACCGTCCCGCGCCGGAGCTGCCCGACGAGCGACTCCGCCTCGCGCTGTGGCGCGCCGCGCACGACGGCCTGGAGGGCCAGGGGCTCGACAGCACCGGAGAACTCGTGCCCGCGCGCTCGCTGCTGGACGAGCTGGTCAAGACGGCCCTGCCCGCGCTGGACGCCAGCGGCGACACGCAGTTGGTGACCGGCGCCCTCGACCGGCTGCTGCGGCGCGGCAGCGGGGCCCACCGCCAGCGCTTGGCGCACGCCCGCCGGCAGGACATCGCCGACGTCATCGACCTGCTCGCCGAGCAGACCGGCACTTCCCCGTCCACCTGATGGAACGTCCACATTGGATTTTCGGATTGACCGTGCTGATGCGCAGATCTCACCGAGTTGATCTGCATTTCGCCCCGCCACCTTGCTAGGCTCGGCCCCCGAAGCGCCACCCGACAAAGGGAGGTCCAGCGATGGCCGCAGCTCCGCAGCGGATCGTGGACGCCGTTCTCTTCGACACCTTCGGCACCGTGGTCGACTGGCGGTCCGGCGTGACCGACGCCGTGGAGGCGATCGCGTTCCGGTGCGGCGTCGAGGTCGACGCTGCCGAGTTCGCGCTCCGGTGGCGGGCGCGCTACCAGCCTTCGATGGAGCCCATCCGCAACGGCACCAGGGAGTTCGTCAACCTCGACGAGCTGCACCGGGAGAACCTGATCGCGACGGCGGAGGAGATGGGCCTGCCCGTCGACCGGATCGAGCCGGCCGACCTGGAGTGGCTCAACCGGGCCTGGCACTGGCTCGACGGCTGGCCCGACAGCGTGCCCGGGCTGGCCGAGCTCAAGCGGCACTTCATCATCGGCCCGCTGTCCAACGGGCACCTCGCGCTGCTGACCAACATGGCCAAGCACGCCGGGCTGCCCTGGGACGTCATCATCGGCTCCGACGTGATCCGCGCCTACAAGCCGGACCCGAACGCCTACCTCGGCGCGGCCCGGCTGCTCGACCTGCCGCCGAACCGGGTCATGCTGTGCGCGGCGCACAACGAGGATCTGGCGGCGGCCCGCAGCGTCGGGTTCCGGACGGCGTTCGTGGCGCGGCCGCAGGAGTACGGCCCCACCCAGCAGACGGACCTGCACGCCACCGACGCCTGGGACGTCATCGCCCGCGACATCCGGGACCTGGCGACGCAGCTGCGCGACCACGCGACCTGAGGCCGGCGGGCCTAGTCCGATTCCGGCGCGAAGGCCTGCAGGAAGGTGCGGACCGCGGCCGCCGCCACGGTCCGGAGCTCGTCGTCGGGCACTTGGCGGGTGCCCAGGCGGGCCCGCGCTTCCATCGGGCCGGTCAGCAGCGCCGCGAACTGCTCGGCGGCCTCGGCCGGGTCGCACGCGCGCAGGCGACCCGCCAGCGCGAGCCGGGCGAGCCGGTCGGCGAGCGCTTCGGTGACGCGGTCCGACGCTCGGCCCCGGACGATGTCGATCAGGTCGGGGAACCTGCCCAGCTCGGCGTAGAGCAACCGGCGCAGCGCCCAGGAGCGGTCGTCGCAGTGGCACTGGAGCAGGCGGAAGCCGACCTCTTCCAGCATCGGCCGCAGGTCGCCCTCGCTGCGCAGCTGGTCGACGACCTCCATGTTCCGCGTGAGGGCCCGGTCCGCGTCGGCGGCGATCGCCTGCCGGAACAGGTTCTCCTTGTCGCCGAAGTGGTTGTACACGGTGGGCTTGGCGACGCCGGCCTCCGCCGCGATCGCGTCCACCCCGGCCTGCGCGTATCCCTCGCGGGCGAAAACCCGCATCGCCGCGTCCAGGATCGCCTGGCGCTTGTCGATGCGACCGCGCGAGGCGCTGCGCCCCGACGCCGCCGTCGTGCCCGCTCCGCTCACGCCGACATGCTACCCCTCGCTGAACTCGCGGGTTCACTCGAATGGACACCTCCACCCAGCGGGCCCCGGCTCCGCGACGCAGCGTCGAGGAGTTCCCTCGTGGCCGCGTGCTTCGGGGCCGCGAGGACCGCCTCGGTCTCGCCCTGCTCCGCGATCTCCCCCTCGTGCATGATCAGGAGCCGGTCGGCGAGGCTCGTCGCCACCGCCAGGTCGTGGGTGATGACCACCAGCGCCGTGCCCGTGTCCCGGTGCACTCCGTCGAGCAGGTCGAGCAGCTCGGCCCGGGTCAGCGCGTCGAGACCCGAGGTGATCTCGTCGCAGATCAGCAGCTCCGGCCCGCTGAGCAGGGCGCGGATCAGGGCCGCGCGCTGGAGTTCGCCGCCCGACAGGGAACGCGGCAGCCGGGCCGCGCCGGACTCCGGCACGCCGAGGCGGGCGAGTCCCTCGATCGCCTCGGCGCGCGCCGCCGAACTCGTTGCGCCGCGCAGCCTTTCGGCCGTCCGGGCGACCTGGTCGAGGACCGGGACGAACTCGTTGAACGACGCCCGCACGTCCTGGAACACGTACTGGATCCGGGCGAGCTGGTCCCGGGTGCGCCTGCGGAGCCGGGGAGACAGCAGATCGCCGTCCAAGCGGATCTCACCGAGGCGGTGCGGGTGCAGGCCCGCGATGCAGCGCGCGAGCGTGGTCTTGCCGCTGCCCGAGCGCCCCACCACCGCCAGCTTGTCGCCCGCGCGGATGTCCAGCGTCACCTCGCGCAGCGTGTCCACCCGGCCGTGGCCCGCGGTCACCGCGCTCACCGTCACCAGCGGTCGCCCTCCTCCGGGGCGGCCGGACTCGGCGGTGGGTTGCGCGGCGATCAGGCGCTTCGTGTAGTCGTGCCGGGGAGAACCGAGGACCTCCCGGCGCGGGCCGGATTCGACGATGCTGCCGCCGTTCATGACCAGCACCCGGTGCGCCAGCTCGCGCACGAGGTCCAGGTCGTGGGTCAGCAGCAGGACCGCGATGCCTTGCGCCGCGACGGCTCTCAGCTCCCCGGCCAGCCGGGCGCGGGTCACCGCGTCCTGGCCGGTGGTCGGTTCGTCGGCGACCACGACGCGCGGGCGGCCGACGA
Organism: Saccharopolyspora sp. NPDC003752; assembly: GCF_053605825.1. Taxonomy (NCBI): domain Bacteria; kingdom Bacillati; phylum Actinomycetota; class Actinomycetes; order Pseudonocardiales; family Pseudonocardiaceae; genus Saccharopolyspora; species Saccharopolyspora sp. NPDC003752. The sequence continues at coordinate 27,781 of NZ_JBSGJZ010000065.1, forward strand.
GCTCGTGCGCCAGCACGACGCGTTGCTGCTGCCCGCCGGAAAGCTGGTGCGGGTACCGCCGCAGCAGCTCATCGCCGTCCGGCAGTTGCGCCTGGCGGAGCGCTTCGAGCACCCGCGCCCGCACCAGCCGCCTGCGCTCCGCGCGGGTCCCGGCGCGGACGTGCAGGCGCGCGATCTCGTGCAGCACCGAACCGATGCGGCGAACCGGGTTCAGCGCCGCCGACGGATGCTGCGGGATGTAGCCGACGAGGCCGGGTTCCGGCGGATGATCGGCATCCACCCCGACACCGGCGACTTCCACCGAGCCCGTGACGCTCGCGCCGGCGGGCCGTTCGCCGAGCAGCGCCAGGGCCGCGGTGGTCTTCCCGCTCCCGGACTCGCCGACCAGCGCGGTCACCTCGCCCGACGCCAGGGCGAACGACACCCCGGAGACGATCTCCCGGCCGCCGGCGGCGACGGTGAGGTTGCGGACTTCCACGACGGTCAACGTGCCTCCAGAGCGGTCGGGCGAGCGCGCAGCCACCGGTCGAACGCCAGGTTCACGCCCACCGACAGCAGCACGATCAGCAGTGCGGGCAGCGCCACCGCCCACGGCTGGATGAACAGGCCGGTCCGGTTGCGGTCGACCATCGCCGCCCAGTCGCTGGCGCCCGGCGAGATCCCGACGCCCAGGAAGCTCGCCGACGCGACCAGGTAGATCGCCCCGGTGAAGCGGGTGCCCAGGTCCGCGGCGAGCGTCCGGCGCATCGCGCGGGCCACGTAGCCGACGCCGATGCGCAGCCGGCTCTCGCCCTGCAGGCGCATCGCCTCCACCGCGGGCCCGCTGGCCAGCGAAAGCGCCGACGCGCGGCTGATCCGCACCACGTCCGGCAGGTTGATCAGCGCGACGATCCCGATCAGCACCCACGGGGCGTCGGGGGCGATCGAGGCGAGCAGCAACAGCATCAGCATCGAGGGGATCGCCAGCACCAGGTCCAGCGGCCGCATGAGCGCCTCGTCGAGCAGGCGGCTCTTCGTCATGCCCGCCGCCAGGCCCAGCGGGACCGCCAGCAGGTAGGTGCAGGCCGTCGCGGTCGCGGCGGTCAGCACCAGCGACCGGCCGCCCAGCAGCACCTCGTTCCACACGTCCCGGCCGACGAAGTCGGTCCCGAACCAGTGACCGCCGCCGAGCGCGAAGGCCACGTCCTTGGCCGTGTCGCCGGTGGCGAACAGCGGCCCGAACAGCGCCAGCAGGACCGGCACGCCCACCAGCGCGGCGGGCAGCAAGTACTTGTTCACCGGCCCACCTCCGACGCCGGCGCCAAGCCGCGGGCCGCGATGTCCGCCGCCAGGTTGACCAGCACCGTGGTGCCGGCGAGCACCACCGCCAGGCCCTGGATCACCGGCAGGTCCCGCGCCGAGACCGCCTCGACCAGCGTCGTGCCCAGGCCGGGGATGACGAAGATCGCCTCGATCACGATCACGCCGCCGATCAGCCAGTCCGCGGTCCGGGCCAGCTGCTGCACCGCGGGAGCGATGGCGTTGGGCAGCGCGTGCGCGAAGCGGGCGCGGGCCGGCGAGATGCCGAGCCTGCGGACGTGGCGGACGTACTCGGCTCGCTGCGCGTCGATCATGCCCGCGCGCACCAGCCTGCTCAGCGAGCAGATCGGGCGCAGCAGCAGCACGAAGACCGGCAGGACCAGCACCGCCGGATCACCCAGCAGCGAGCCGGATCCGACCGCGGTGGGCGGGAACCAGCCCAGTTGCACCGCGAACACGGTCACCACCAGCACGCCCATCGCGAACTCCGGCGCCGAGTACAGGCCGAGCGTGCCGCTGGTGACGATCCGGTCGATCCGGCCGCCTTCGCGGTGCGCGGCGAGCATGCCCAGCGCCACCGACAGCGGCACGAGCAGCACGAGGGTCAGCCCGGCCAGCAGCAGCGTCGGCCCCAGCGCCGCGCCGATGATGTCGGCCACGGCCCGCGGCCCGACCAGCGACCGCCCGAAATCGCCGTGCAGCGCGCCGAGCAGCCAGCCGCCGAGGCGCTGCCACGCGGGCTCGTTCAGGCCGAGCTGTTCGCGCAGCAGCGCGATGATCGCCGGGTCCGGGTTGTCCCCGGCGATCGTGACGGCCGCGTCGCCCGGCAGTGCTTCGGTCAGGAAGAACACCGCGGCCATCACCAGGACGACCTGCACCACGCCCAGCAGCATCCGCCGGAGGACGTAGCGGGTCACGCCAGCCACACCTTGTCGTAACGGGCCCAGTCCAGCGTGTTGGCCGGGGCCCGGTCGTCGACGCCGCCGACGTTCGGCGCCGATGCGACGATCCAGTCCGACACGCCCCACCACAGGAAGCCGCCCTCGCGGTGCAGCCGGTCCTGCATCTGGAAGTACAGCTGCTCGCGGCGGGCATCGTCTACTGTGGACTGCGCCTCGTGGTACAGCGCGTCGAAGTCCGGGCGCTGCCACTTGGTGTTGTTGGTCGTCGAGGTCGTCAGCAGGCGCTGCGAGATGTGCGATTCGAGCGGCATCGCGCCGGACCGGTAGCTGGCGAGCACCCCGTTCTTGGCGATGTCGGACCAGTAGGTGTCCTTGTTGCCCAGCCGGACGTCGAGGTTCAGCCCGGCCTGCCTGGCCTGGTCGGCGATGGCCAGCGCCGCCTCCTTCAGCCCGGTCGAGGCGTCGGAGGTGTCGAAGTCGATCGCGAGGCCCTCCGCGCCGGCCTGCTTGATCAGGGCGCGCGCCCGGTCGAGGTCCTGGGCGCGCTGCGGCAGCGCGTCGGCGTAGTACCGGTAGCCCTTGCCGTAGAGGTCGTTGCAGAGCTGCCCGGAGCCCTGCAGCACCGACCTGACCAGCTCGTCCCGGTTCACCAGGTGGAACATCGCCTGGCGCAGCTCGGGCCGGTCGAACGGTGGCCGGTCGGTCTTCATGACCAGCCCGTGGAAGTTGCTCAGCGGCAGCCGGTGCACCTGCACCCGGCCGGTGTTCTCGTGCGTGCGGGCGCTGGTCGGCGTCAGGTCGTGGGCGTACTCGACCTGCCCGCCCAGCAGCGCGTTGACCCGCGCCGCCTCGTCGTTGGTCACGACGATCTCCAGCTCGTCCAGGTGCGGCGCGCCGTCCCAGTAGTCGGGGTTGCGGGCCGCGACGAAGTTGCGGCCGGGCTGGAAGGAGACGAAGCGGAACGGTCCGGAACCGACCGGCCGGTCGAAGTCCCGCGTGCCCTCCGGGACGATGTAGGCGCCCAGCGTGGCGAGGGCGTTGGGGAACTCCGCGTAGGGCCGCTTGAGGCGGAACTCGACGGTGCGGTCGTCGAGCTCGCGGCTGCCGGGCAGGTCGATCACCTGCAGGCTGGCCTTGGCCCGGCGGCTGCTGCCCGGCTCCACGATCCGCGCGAAGCTGGCCAGCACGTCGGCCGGGCGCACCGGCCGCCCGTCGTGGAATGCCGCCCGCCGCAAGGTGATCCGCCAGGTGAGCAGGTCCTGGCTGGGTTCCCAGCGCTCCGCGAGCCGGGGCTGCGGGGACATGTCCGAGCCGTAGTCGGCGAGCTTGTCGAACAGCGCCTTGGCGCGGGCGATCTCGATGTAGAGGTCGGTTTCGTGCGGATCGAGCACCTCGGCTGCGCCGCCGCCGGAGAACGCCGCGCGCAACCGCCCGCCGGGGCGGGGCGGCCCGACCGCGGTGGCGCCGGTCCCACCGGCGCAGCCGGACAGCGCCGCGGCGGCGCCCGCCGCCGTCAGGCCCAGGAAACCGCGTCGGCTCAGCCCGCGAACGAGCCTGGATTCGTGTTGCATGCTGGGGTTTTCTCCATTCGAAGGCGTCCCGGTCCAAGACCAACGACAACGATAATGATTTTCATCTAGCCTGCCAATGGGGCGCACCTCACTCGTCGCGGCGCAGCACGACGTGCAGCCGGTCGCCGCTGAGCCGGGTGGACAGCGCCGCATCGCGCCGCCACGGCGTCTCGGCGCGCGGACCTGGCTCGTCGAACAGCGCGACGACCGAAAACCCGTGCCGTGCCGCGAAATACCGGATTTCCTGCGGGAACAGCAGCCGCCACGCCGAGCGCTGGACCAGCGGCTCGGCCCGCCCCGGCCAGTCCCAGTGGCGTTCCCGGCGCAGGAGCTGCTCCGCGTGGTCGATCCACAGCCGCGTGCGCGACCGGTACTCCACCCCTTCCCAGGCGACCACCTGCTCCCGCACCCCGTCGAGCAGCTCGGTGTTGCCCAGGAAGAACGCGCCGTTGCGCATCTCGGCGATCAGCAGACCGCCCGGCCGCAGGTGCTCGTGGCAGCGCCGCAGGAAGGCGTCGACGTCGTCGGTTCCGTGGCAGTACAGGAAAGCACTGTCCAGGCAGGTGATGACGTCGAAATCCGCCGGCAGGGGCCCGAACGACCGCATGTCGGCGACCACGAAGTCCGCCTCCGGGCAGTGCTCCTGCGCGTGCGCCACCATCTGCGGCGAGCAGTCCAGGCCCGTGACGCGGTAGCCGAGCGCGGTCCAGCAGCGGGCGTCGCGGCCGGTGCCGCAGCCCACGTCCAGCAGCCGCCGACCCGATCCGAAGCGGTGCACCAGGTCGTCGACGAAGCGGGCCGCGAGGTGCTCGGGATCCGGGAACCGCTGCTCGTAGATGGCCGGGTTGTCGGTCAGGAAGTTGGCGCTGACGATGTTGGGGCGCACTGCGATTCTCCCGTTCTCTGGTCCGGTCCGATGCCGCCGCGGCGATCCAGCACGAGCACCGCGAGCGCCGAACACCCTCCGATGAGGACGCACAGCGCCGGGGGCAGCCACGCCCACTCGTCGCCGGAGAGGTCGGTCAGCCAGCCGATCAGCGCGTTGCCCGCGGCGGCCGCGACACCGGAAATCAGGTAGAAGACGCCGAAGTAGGTGCCGGCGAGCTCCCGCCCGCCAAAGGACGGGATCAGCTCGTAGACGAACGGCTGCGCGAGCATCACCCCGACCGCCAGGAACAACGCCGTGATCAGCACCGGCGCCAGCCGGGCGAACGTCTCCCCCGCGCCCGCCGGGGGCGTCGCCGGGACCGCGGCCGCGGCGATCGCGGTGGCGACGAAGCCCGCGCCCATCAGCCCCAGTCCGGTCCCGATCGCCCGGCCGCGGCTCCACCGGCGCTGGGCCAGCTCGGTGATCCGCACCTGCGACGCCAGCGTCACCGCCGTGGAGACCAGGAAGATCACCGCCACCGCGGCCGCGGACCCGGTGAGCCGCTCGGCCTGCATCGGCAGCACCAGGTAGAGCTGGTTCTGCAGCGCGAACATGCCGGTCAGCGCCCCGGTGAAGGCCAGGAACCGGCGATCGGTCAGCACGCCGCGCCAGTCCGACAGCACCGACGTCGCGGGCCGCTCGACGCGGCGGACCGGCAGGACCGCGACCTGCGCGACGGTCAGCAGCGCGAAGACCACCGCGGCGACCACCGCGGACAGCCGGAAGCCGACCACCATCAGCACGCTTCCCAGCAGCGGCCCCAGCAGGGCCCCGGCGTTGGCGAAGATGTTGAACAACGAGAATGCCTCGACGCCGCGGCCGCCCGCCTCCCGCGAGAGGTAGGCGCGCACGGCCGGGTTGAACAACGCCCCGGCCAGCCCGCTGAGCACGGATGCCAGCAGCAGCACCGAGAACGACGTGCCGAGGGCGAACAGGCCGAAACCCACCGCGCGCAGCGCGCATCCGGCGACGATGACGCCCCGCGCGCCCAGCCTGTCCGCCGCCGAACCGCCCAGCAGGAACAGGCCCTGCTGGCTGAGGTTGCGCACGCCGAGGACCACCCCGACCAGCACCGCCGACATGCCCAGGTCGTGGGCGAGGTATCCCGCCAGGTACGGGACCAGCAGGTAGAAACCGGCGTTGACGCCGAGCTGGTTGACCAGCAGCACCTGCACGGCCGGCGGGAAGCCCCGGATCAGCCGCCACGTCTTCATAACGACACCACGGGGCGCACCCCCAATCCGCGATCGCCGGCGATCCGCAGCACCCCGTCGTCGCCGCCGATCCCGGTCCACGGGTCGTGCGCCAGCAGCAGGTGGCCGTCCAGGTCGACCCAGCGGGCGAAGCCGGTGAGGTGCACGGCCGGGGCGATGCCGAGCGAACTCGACACCAAGCACCCCAGCATCACGTCCACGCCGTTGTCCCGGGCGAGGCCGATGATCTCCCGAGCGGCCCGGATTCCGCCGCACTTCGGCAGTTTCACGTTGACCCCGTGCACCCGCGGGCCCAGCGCCCGCACGTCGGCCGCGGTGGCGGCGTCCTCGTCGGCGATGACCGGCACCGGCGACCGGGCGGCCACCTCGGCGAGCAGGTCCGGCGTGCCCGGCTTGATCGGCTGCTCGACCGCGTCGATCCCGAACTCCGCGACCGCCTTGAGCAGCCGGACCGCCTGCTCCGGCTCCCACGCGCCGTTGGGGTCCAGCAGCAGGCGGGCGCCCGGCGCGGCCTCGCGAATCGCCGCCAGGCGCGCGAGTTCCTGCCGCTCGTCCCCCGCCCCGAGCTTCACCTTGAGCACCGTGAAGCCCCGGCCGGTGAGCTCGCGCGCCGTCCGCACGGCGCGCTCCGCGGGCATGATGCCGATCGTGAAAGCCGTCGGGACGGGCTGCCAGTGCGCCGTGCCCAGCAGCTCGAAGACCGGCACGCCGCGGAGCGTCGCGACGAGGTCGTGCACGGCCGAATCCAATGCCGACGACACTCCGGGCGACGCGCTGAACGCCGGGATCCGGCCAGGATCGCTCACCCCCGCCAGCACTTCCCGGACGGCTACCAGCTCCGTCTCGATGCGCTCGACCGTCAAGCCGTAGTACGTGCTGGTGACGACCTCGCCGCGGCCGACGGCTCCGTCGTGCTCGATCTCCACCACGACCGCATCCCGCTCGGACATCACCGATCGCGAGATGCGGAACGGCTCGCGCAGCGCGAGGCCCCGCACCGCCCAGCTCAGCCTCATGCCGAAACCTCCATCGCCAGCAGCGGATCCGACACGAGCCGGCACCTCGTCCACCCCGTCGCCTCCACCGCGGGGTGCGCGATCTCCACCGGCCGGGACGCCGTCGGTCCGGCCAGCAAGCCCCGCGCGCGGCAGTAGTCGTCGTCGAAGATCGTGCCGAGGTAGCGGTGCGGCCCGTCCGGGAACACGGTCACCACCTGCGCGCTCGGCTCGACCCGCGCCGCCCACGCCGACACCAGCGCCACCGCCCCGGTGCTCCAGCCGCCGGTGATGAACGCGTGCCGGGCCAGCGTGCGGCAGGCCTGCACCGCCTCGCCGGGCCCCACCCAGTGCACCTCGTCGAACTGTCCATATGCGACGTTGCGCGGGTGGATGCTGCTGCCCAGCCCGCGCATCACGCGGGGCCTGGCCGGCTGCCCGAAGATCGTCGAGCCGACGGTGTCCACGCCGATCAACCGCACGTGCGGCCACCGGCGCCGGATCGCGCGGATCGTGCCGGCGCTGTGCCCGCCGGTCCCGACGCTGCACACCAGCACGTCCACCTGGTCGATCTGGCGGGCGATCTCGTCCCCCAGCGCCTCATAGCCGGCCGGGTTGTCCGGGTTGTTGTACTGATCGGGCCAGAACGCATCCGGCCGCTCGCGGAGGACCTGCTGCACCCGGTCCAGCCGGGCCTGCTGCCAACCACCGGCGGGATGCGGCCGGTCGACCACTTCGAGGCAAGCGCCGTGCGCCCGGAGCAGCGCCCGCATGGCCGGTTCGAGCTCGCTGTCCACGACCAGCACCACCGGATGCCCCAACGCCTGCCCGGCGAAGGCCAGGCCCACGCCGAGCGTCCCGCTGGTCGACTCGACCACCGCCGCGCCCGGCCGCAGCTCGCCGCGGCGCCGGGCCCCGGTGAGCATCGAGACCGCCGCGCGGGCCTTCATCCCGCCCGCGCTCAGGCATTCCAGCTTCGCCCAGAACCCCGGCTGCCGATGCGGCAACGGCGCGCTCACCCGCGCCAGCGGGGTGTCCCGGAGCAAACCGAGCAGATCGGGATTGCCCCCCATCAGCGCACCTCCGTGCGGTAGCGGTAGAGGGTGCTGGGACCGCCGTCGAGCCAGAAGAACGGATACGGCTCCGCCGAGACGGCGGTGACCCCGCCGCCCAGGAAGCACGGCAGGATGCCGCTCGCGGACTGGGCGAACATGACCAGCGGCTTGCCCGTGGCCCTGGCGTGGTCGAGCAGCACTTGGAACGTGCCGTTGCCGACGACCATGCCGGACGCCAGCACGGCATCGCAGCTGTCCAGCGCCGCGACGGCATCGGTCGCGATCGGCTCGCCCCACTCCGTCTCGCCGCCCTTGAAATCGCACGCGACGTAGCCGGTCCCGCGCTCGCGGAGGTGGTGCAGCAGCGAGTTGACGACGCCGACGACCAGCACCCGCCGGCTCCGCGGCAGCAGGTCCACGACGGATTCGGCGCGGTGCAACGACTTCTGCAGCGAGTTGCCCCGCCCGACGGCGACTTCCTCGGCGTGGTCGTGGTGCGGGCGCAGCCACTGCAGGTAGGCGTCCAGCGCCGCGATGCGCACCGCGGGCAGCGGGCTCCGCAGCAGGTCCCGGACGGGCGTCCCGACGCAGCCGAGGACGACCTCTTCGGACACCTCCCCCGGTTCCACCGCGCAGGAGCCCACCGCGTCCTCGACCCGCAGGCTCAGCACGTGGTTCCGGTACGACTGCGCCCGGTCCGCGTGCCGCACGCCCTGCTTGGTCAGGAACCCAACGCTGACCTGCGCTTCGTCCGCGCCGAAACGTCCACTCAGGACCTGATCGGTCAGGTCCGCCACCGAATGCGGAGTCACTTCCCCGCCTCCGCGTAGCGCACGTCCAGCCCGGCGACCAACGACTCTGCGCGGGCGCGTGCCGCCCCGCTGTCGGCGCTGGTGACCATCACGTGCCCGAGGTAGTTGTTGTTGCTGGTGGCGGTGCCGGCCCGGTGCCCGGGGTCCTTGACGATCCAGTCGACCACCGCCGGATCGGCCGCCAACTCCGCAACCCCGCCGATCTCGGCGATCGTCCCCTCCCGAGGCGGGAGCAGGAACGAGATCGCCGCGCTCGCCGCGCCGGTGTCGACTCGGTGCAGGTCCGGCTTCTCCCCCAGCGCGATCTGGGCGTAGACGGCGGCCAGGTCGATGCCGGTCACCCGCCGGATGAGTTCGGTGATCTGGTTGCCCGCCGGGCGCGGGTTCACCTCCACCACTCGGGGGCCCTGCGGGGTGAGCTTGACCTCGGTGTGCCCGACGACGTTGTCCAGCCCGAGCGCTTCGACGGCGGCGACCGCGGTTTCCGCCACTGCCTCCGCCGTCGCGGCGTCCAGCGCCGCCGGGAACATGTGCCCGGACTCGACGAACCAGGGCTGCCCGGCGACGCTCTTGTCCGTCACCCCGACGACCGTGGTCTCGCCCCGGAACGTCACCGTTTCCACGCTGACCTCGGGGCCCGTGAGCAGCTCTTCCAGCAGCACGACGGGATTGCGCCGCTGACCGCGCGCGTTCACCGGGAACTCCAGCAGCTCGTTGTGCGCCTCGCGCAGCTGGTCGGGCCCGTCGACCCTGCGCACGAACATGCCCGCGCACAGGTCGACCGGCTTGATGACCAGGGGGTATCCCAATGCTTCCGCGGCTTCCTCCAGGCCGGAGGCCGTCTCCGCGAGGGCGAACGCCGGGCCCGGGACGCCGGCTTCACGCAGGGTCTTGCGGGTGAGGTCCTTCGAGCAGGCCCGCTCGACGGCGTCCGGTGGTGCGCCCGGAAGTCCCAGCCGTTCGGCGGCTTTCGCGGCCGCCGGCAGGTAGTAGTCGCAGGAGGTCAGCACGCCGTCGAAGCCGAGGACCGGCTGCAGGCGCTCCAAGCGGTCCAGCAGGTTCGGCACGTCGTTGGTCTCGACGGTGAGCAGATTGTCCGCGCCCAGCAGCGGATGCGGCCCGGGGGCCGATCTGGCCCGGAGGTAGTGCTGGAGGTCGCGGGTCACGAAGCTGAACCGGTTGCCGCCCTCCCTGATGCTCCTCGGCAGCAACGTGCTCATCGCACCGACCCAGCTTTCCACCAACAGCAGGTGGCCCACTCCGTCTCCCTTCGGACGCCCTGTCGACCGGACTCCTTGTCGACGGTCGGTGATGATAATCGTTTTCAGTATGTTGGGCAATTCGCCTGGGGGTGTGATGTTGGGGGGTCGGATCTTGGGTGGGGTTTGGGGCGGGGTTGGGACCGTTGGAGGTTCGGTGTGCTTTGGGGCCATCCCCGCGATGGGTGGATTGTGGGGGCTGCGGGTCGGAGGTCAAGCCCGGCCTGGCGGCCGCCCCTTCGGGGTTTCAGGCTTGAC
>NZ_JBSGJZ010000066.1:0-37339 GCF_053605825.1 Saccharopolyspora sp. NPDC003752
GCGAACCCACCCAACTGCGCACCCGAGAAATCCTTCAGCGACCCCAGCAACCGCCCCATCGGAGTACGCGCCCCCGCCACGATCACAGAACCGCTGGCGCTCCGTGCACTGTTCACCGCTCTACTCCCCAATTCCGTCCACCGCGGCCAAGAACTGCTACGCCTGCTCGGAAAATCACGCCGTCGCGACCGGCTGCCGGATCTTGGCGCCGGTCTTCTCCCGGACCTCGTCCTCGGTGACGCCCGGGGCCAGCGAGACCAGGCTGAGGCCCTCCGCGGTCACGTCGAGCACCGCCAGGTCCGTGACGATCCGGTCGACCACGCCCGCACCGGTCAGCGGCAGCGTGCACTGCTCGACGATCTTCGGGCTGCCGTCCTTGGCCACGTGGTCGGTGAGCACGACGATCCGGCGGGCGCCGACGACCAGGTCCATGGCGCCGCCCATGCCCTTCACCAGAGCGCCGGGGATGGTCCAGTTCGCCAGGTCGCCGTCCTCGCTCACCTGGAGCGCGCCCAGGACGGCGATGTCGATGTGCCCGCCGCGCATCATCCCGAAGGAGACCGCCGAGTCGAAGTAGCTCGCCCCGGGGTTGATCGTGACGGTCTGCTTCCCGGCGTTGATGAGGTCGGCGTCCTCCTCGCCCTCGTACGGGAACGGCCCCAGGCCCAGGATGCCGTTCTCGCTCTGCAGGGTCACCTCCACGCCGTCCGGGATGTGGTTGGCGACCAGGGTCGGGATGCCGATCCCGAGGTTGACGTAGTCGCCGTCGCGGAGTTCGGCGGCGGCCAGCGCCGCCATCTCGTCGCGGGTCCAGGTCATGGGTTGCTCCTAGTCGGCCGGGGTGGTTTCGCGGGGGCGCACCGTGCGCTTCTCGATGTCCTTGATGCGGGGCCGGGCGAGGACCAGCCGGTCGACGTAGATGCCCGGTGTCACGACCCGCTCCGGGTCGAGGTACTCCTCGCTCAGGTGCTCGACCTCGACCGCCGTGACCTTCGCGCAGGTCGCGACGACCGGGTTGAAGTTCCGCGCGCTCGCCCGGTAGACGAGGTTGCCCGCGGGGTCCGCGGTGTGCGCGTGCACGAGCGCCACGTCGGCGATGATCCCCCGCTCCTGGACGTAGGTCTGGCCGTCGAACTCCGCCAGCGGCTTGCCGTCGGCCACCGGGGTCCCGACGCCGGCGCGGGTGTAGAACGCGGCGATGCCCGCGCCGCCGGCCCGCATCCGCTCGGACAGCGTCCCCTGCGGCGCGAACTCCACCTCCAGCTCCTTGTCCAGGTACTGCTGGGCGAACAGCTTGTTCTCGCCGACGTAGGACGCGATCACCTTGGCGACCTGGCGGTTCTCGAGCAGCAGCCCGAGCCCCTTGCCGTCGACGCCCATGTTGTTGGAGACCAACGTCAAACCGGTGACCCCGCTGTCGCGGACGACCTCGATGAGGTCGCTCGGGATGCCGCACAGGCCGAAGCCCCCGACGGCGATCGTCATCCCGTCTTCGAGCACGTCGGTCAGTGCCTCCGCCGCACTCGGGCGCAGCTTTGACAACTCATCACCTCTTCATCGGTCCGCTGGACGAACAGCTGCAGTAAAGAAGCAACCTGCTGTTAACCGCAAGAAACAAGGCCGAACGACGGCCGATCCGTTCATCGGATGACCATCGCCCAGCCCCGGCGTTCACTGAGTGGACGCTAGGATGCGGGCATGAGCGCCAGCGCGAACGCCCATCTGATCGGCCGGGTCGGCTCCGTGCTCCGGGCGCTGTCGGCCGTCAACGAGGCGGGGGCGGCCACCAGCGACCTCGCCCGGGCCACCGACCTCCCCCGGCCGACCGTGCACCGCCTGCTCAGCTCCCTGGCGGAGGAGGGGTTCGTCGACCGCGACCGGCGCACCGGCCGGTGGTTCCTCGGCCCCGAGCTGTACCTGCTGGGGCAGACGGCGGGCACCCGCTACGACGTCACGCACCACGCCCGCGCGAGCGTGCACCGGCTGGCCGCGAAGACCGGCGAGAGCGCGTTCTTCTCGGCCCTGCGGGGCGAGGAGACCGTGTGCCTGCTCCGCGAGGACGGCGACTTCCCGATCCGGTCCTTCGTGCTCTACGAGGGTGCCCGGTTCCCGCTCGGCGTCGTCTCAGCCGGCTTGGTCATCCTGTCCTTCTTCGGCGACGCGGAGATCGATGCCTACCTGGAGCGGACCGACCTGACGGGCCGGTGGGGCGAGACGCACTCCCCCGAGGCGGTGCGCGCCCGCATCGCCCGCACCCGCCGCGACGGCTACGCCGTCAACCCCGGCCTGGTGGTCGAGGGGAGCTGGGGCATGGCGGCGGCGGTGTTCGACCGCGCCGGGCAACCGGCGTGGGCCCTGACGCTGACCGGCATCGAGACCCGCTTCCGCCCGGAGCGGCAACCCGAACTCGGCGCCCTCCTCCTCCACGAAGCCCACGCCCTCACCCGCACCCTGGACACCACCGATCACACCGCAGGCCTCTGACCCGTTTCCGGCAGGTGGCGCTACGCCGCGTTGGCGGTGGGTTGCCGGTGGTGGACGGGCTCGCGGCGGGCGACCAGGCCGAGTGCGAAGGTGGCCGCCAGGGCGAACACCGCGGCCTCGTAGGTCATCGCGTGCCACATCGCATCGCCGCTGCTCGCGGCGGGTGCCGAGTAGGCCACTCCCGCGAGCGCGACGCCCAGCGTGCCGCCGAGCTGCTGCGCCGTCGGCAGCAGACCCGAGACCGAGACCGCGACTTCGGCTCGGACCCTGGCGATGATCTGGGTGAACGCCGAGGCGGTGAACATCCCGAAGGCGACCCCGCCCAGGCCGAGGACGAGCCACAGCACCCACCTGGTGGCCGGGTCGTCGATGGTCGCCGCGACGGCTACGGACACGATCCCCATCGCGACCGCCGAAGCGGCCAGGGTCCAGGCCCCGAAGCGCTTCCCGAGGACGTTCGCGACACCGCTGCCGCCGAGCGCCCCGACGGCGTACGGGGTGATGGTCAACGCCGTCAGCATCGGGCTCCAGCCCTGCGCGCCTTGCAGGTGCATCGACAGCAGCAGGGTGAAGGAGGGCACCCCGGCGTTGAAGACGAGCACGACTCCCAGCCCCCACCTCGTCGACGGGTCGGCCAGTGCGGCGGGGTGGACGAGCGGATCCGCCGCTCTTCGCTGGGAAACCGCGAATCCGGCCAGCACCGCCACCGCCGAGGCCAGGCTCGCCCACGTCCACATCGGCCAGCCCGCGTCCCGCCCCACCGTCAGGGGCAGCACCAGCAGTGCCGTTCCCACCAGGCTCAGGCCCGCTCCGACCGAATCGATGCGCCCGCCGGTCCGTCCTGTTCGGACGGACGGCAGCGAGGGCGAGAGCAGGAGGGCGACGAGCCCGACGGGAACGGTCAGGAGCATCGCGGCCCGCCAGCCCAGTCCCAGCGGATCGAGCTGGATCAGGACGCCGCCCAGCAACGGGCCCGCCAGCGACGCCGCCGCCATGGTCGCGCCGTAGGCGCTCAGCGCGGCGGGCCGGCGGCTCGCGGGCAGCGCCGACTGGATGATCGACAGGATCTGCGGGGCCATGATCCCGCTGCCGACGCCCTGCACCAGGCGGCCCGCGATCAGCAGCCAGGCTTCGGGCGCCGCGGCCGACCCGACCGCCGCACCGGTGAACACCGCCATCCCGGTGACGAACATCCGCCGGTACCCGTACCGGTCGCCCAGCCGCGCCGAGAGGATCAGCGAGCAGGCGTAGGTGAGGGTGTAGCCGGCCAGGACGAGCTGTCCCTCGCCCGGGCCGGCCCCGAAATCCCGCTGCACGTCGAGCACGGCCACCTGCATGACGGTCACGCTGACGAGCTGGACGAAGACCCCGGACAGGACGACCGGCAGGACGACGAATCGTCCTGCCGGGGAACGCCGGTCCGTCATCGGGTGGTCTGCTGCAAGGCGACGGTGGCGAGCAGCGTCGCCAGCTCTCCGGGCCGCGTCACGAACGGCGAGTGCCCGCCCGGCAGCGAGCGCACCGCCATCGGCCGGTCCGGCACCACCTGGTCGGCTTCCGCGATCATCAGGTCCTGGGCCGCCGGCGGAATCGCCAGGTCGTCGGTCAGCCTGATGAAGGTGCGCGGGATGCGCCCCCAGCGCTCGGGCGAGACCGGGACCGCCGTGGTGAAGGTGCTCAGCGGCAGGTCCGGGTGCAGGAACTGCCGCCAGGATTCCGGCGCCGTTGCGGGCAGATCGTCCAGGAAGGCCCGGCGGATGGCGGCGACGTCGGCCGGATCGGCGGACAGCGGATTGATCCGGAAGGCCCCCAGCTCCGCCGGATCGCCGACCGCCGGGAGCTGGACGGCGGCCGCGTGCTCCGGGGCTTCCATGTAGTCGGCGACCCGGGGGCGGCCGGCGGGGACGAACGACGACAGGTACACGAGGTGGTCGACGAGCTCGGGAACCTGCTCTGCGGCCGCCGAGGCGGGGCCGCCGCCCGCACTGTGGGCGACCAGGACGACATTGCGGTACCGCGTGCGGACGTCGACGAGGGCGTCGAGCACGACGTCGGTGCTGTCTTGCAGCGTGACGTCGCTCAGGGCCGACTTCTCGCTGGTGAGGCCGGGCTGACCGGGCGCGAGGAATCCGGTCGGGACGGGTGCGTCGAGCCCGCTGCCGGGGAGGTCGACTGCGACGCTGGCGAGACCGTGGCGCGCGAGGGCGCGCTGCGTCGCGGCCCAGTGCAGCGAGGAGTGCCAGGCGCCGTGCACGAGGACGACGACGGTCTCGGAGGAGGACGGGCGGGTCATGGTGAGGCCCTTCTGGAGCGGTGATCATCAACCCGTTCAGGTCACACCACACCCGCCGGCCTCATCCACCGATATATCTCACAAGGGCCTCCGCGATACTCGGGAAGTATCGTGGGGCGCATGGAAGCCCGTCACCTCCGCTACGCGCTCGCGCTCGCCGAGCACCAGCACTTCGGTCGCGCGGCGGCGTCCTTGGGGATCGCCCAGCCTCCCCTGTCGACCCAGATCGCCGCCCTGGAACGGGAAGTCGGCGAGCGGCTGTTCGACCGCACCTCTCGTGGCGTCCTCCCGACCGCAGCCGGAGAAGCGTTCCTCGCCCGGGCTCGCACCGCGCTCGCCGAGATGAGGCTCGCCGGCATCGACGCGGGCCGCGCGGCGCGCGGGGAGACCGGGCGGCTGCGGATCGGGTTCACCGGATCCGCGCTGCTCGACCCCCTGCCGGGGGTGCTCGGCAGGTTCCGCCGTACCCACCCGGCCGTCCGGCTGACGCTCCAGGAACTGGACAGCCCGACCGCGGCGGCGGCGCTCCTCGCCGGCGAGCTGGACGTCGCGGTGGGCCGGGGCAGCCCGCGCGGCGCCGGGGCGGAAGACCTGGTCACCGTGCCGATCGGGGCCGATCACCTGGTGGCCGTCGTGTCCGTGGCGCATCCGTACGCCGGGCTGCCGTCCATCGACCTGGAGCAACTGGCCCAGGAGCACCTCATCGCGAGCCCGGACGCGGTGAGCTCGTACCTGCGGCCGGCGTTCGGGCCGGACCCGGCCGCCCTCGACGGGGCCACGATGGCGCGGGACGTCCACACGATCGCCGGCCTGGCCGCCTGCTGCGCCGGGGTCGGGCTCGGCCCCGACCGCATGCGGCTGATCGCCCGCAACGACATCTGGTTCTGCGATGTCACGCCGCGATTCCGGCTGCCGGACCTGCAGATGTCCTTCCGGGTGACCGACCGGTCGCCGGTGCTCGCGTCGTTCCTGTCGGTCGTGCGCCGGAACTGCGCGAACGTCGGTTCGCGCCTCGACGACCTGCTCGCCCGGCACCCGTCGGCCGTCGCGGCCGAGGGTTGATGTCCGCTGCCGGACCGTCCGCAAAACGCTGGTGCAACAAGGGAGAAGAATGCTTCGGGACAACGTCGAGTCGGTGCGCCTGGACGACGTGGAACTGGCCTACCGGGTCGTCGGCGACGGGCCAGAGCTCGTCGTGCTGCTCCACGGATGGCCGCAGACCGGCGCCTGCTGGCGCCACGTCGTGGAGCCGCTCAGCCACGGCCGCACCGTCGTCGCCCCGGACCTGCGCGGGTACGGCGCTTCGGGGCTGGCCGGTTCGGGCTACGACAAGCGTTCCACCGCGGCCGACCTGAGCGGCCTGATCCGCCACCTCGGGCACGAATCGGCGGTGGTGATCGGCCACGACCGCGGCGCCCGCGTCGCGCACCGGTGGGCGCTCGACCGGCCCGCGGAGGTGGCCGCGCTGGCGCTGCTGGACATCCTGCCGACCAGGGTCGTCATGCGCTCGCTCGACATCGACTCGGCGAGCGCGATGTGGCACTGGTTCTTCCACCGGCAGCCCGAGCTTGCGGAGAAGCTGATCACGGGGAACGTCGAGGCGTACCTCGGCCACTTCTTCGCCCGCGTCCTCGATTCCGGTGCCGTCGACCGGGAAACGTTCGAGCACTACGTCGCCGCGTTCAGCGACCCGGGGCACCTGCGGGCGTCCTTCGAGGACTACCGGACGGGCTTCACCACGGACCTCGAACTCGACGAGGCGGATCACGACCGCGGGCTGCGGCTGCAAGCGCCACTACTCGTCCTGTGGGGCGCCGAAGGCGGCCTCGCCCGCCGCGACGTCGTGCGCGTCTGGCAGGAGCACCACGCCGATCCGGCCGCTGTGAGCGGACATTCCGTTCCCGGCGGCCACTACGTCCCGGAAGAAGCGCCCGGCGAGCTCGTGCACGCCGTCGAAGCGTTCCTCAGCCACCCACGCGGAGCACGCCGCCGCTGAGAACGCGTGCCCCGGAGCGGGATCACCCGGTATTCGAACCTGCGGCTCCCAGTCTCGATGCCCTAAGAGGACGATCAGCGCCGGGGAACCGGGAAGCCGCAGGGCGAATCGGGTGGGTCAGCGGTTCTGGACGGTCGCGAACGGCTGCGGGGTCATCGGATCGCCGGCGCTTCCGGTGCCGACCAGGCGGCCGTCCGGGAGTTCGGCACCGTTGCCGAGGGAACCTTCCTGCGGCCCGTCGACCTGTTGCCACGAGGTGCCGTCGTAGCGCAGCAGCGCACCGGCCCCGAGGCTCCACAGTGCACCGCCGGCGCGCACGAGCTTCCCGGTTCCGCCGGGCGGCACGGAGGTCTGCTCGCGGACCCACTGGTTGCCGTCCCAGTGCATCAGGATCGGCTGGCCGTGCCCGGGGGTGTCGTAGGGCTTCTGGGTCGCCGAGATCCAGACGTCATCCGGCGCGAAGGCCGCGACGTCGTGCACGGTGAGGAAATCCGAGTCCGTGGTCTCAAGCGGTGGCACCTGCACGTGGCTCCACTGCGCGCCGTCCCAGTGCATCGCAACGATCTGCTGCGGTCGCGCAACGGTCGTGCCGGCCATCCAGAGGTCGTCCGGCGCGGCACCGCCGACGCTGGAGAAGTTCTGCTCGTCGGCGGCGGGCGGCAGCGGAGACCCCTGCCAGCCGCCGTCGGCCCAGCGCATCGCGAAGCTCCGCGAGAGCGGGGATTCGCCGTCGCGATAGGCGTTGCCCACGGCCCAGACATCGGGGCCGACGGCCGTGATGTCGTGGGGCGAGATCCGGGGAGCGTCCGGCACCTCCAGCGGCACCTCGGTCCACGCCTGCCCGTCCCAGTGCAACGTCGCGCCCCGGCTGACCTTGGTGAACTGGCTGACCGCCCAGGCGTCGTCCGGGCCGGTGACCGCGGATCCCACGATCTGGCCGACGTTCGGCACCGGAACCTCGACCCAGCGACCGGTCTCCTCGCGGCGGAACGCCTGCGCGGTGATGGACGTCGGCGAGCCGGGCGGGCTGTAGCTGCCGAACGCCCAGGTCGCGCCGCCACCGCTGGACACGGTGCTCACGTAGGACGCCGTCTCGGGCCTGGCCGGGAACTCCTCGCGCGTCCAGGTTCCCTGCGCCAACGCCGTGCCCGCCGTGCCCACTACCGCGATCAGCGCCGTGGCCACGGTCGTTCCGGTTCTCCTCGACATCGCTGCCTCTCAGCCGGTGATCTCCTACGCCCAGGAGACGCGCGGCGGAGACCTCGGGTTGCCTCCTGACACCGATCCGCACCGACGCGCCGCGGGCTGATCGAGCACCCGAGGCGTCTCCCACATCACCGACCGGGGACACCTGCGAATTCCCGCACCGGTACGCCACTGCTACGCCATCGCCCACGCCTACGCAGGCCACACCGACAACCACACCGGAGGTCGATCATGGCTGCGGCGACGATGTTTTGCCCCACGGGTCTTCTGGTTGGAGCTGCGGGGTCGTTGCTGATGGTGGGCGCAAAATCCCGCGATCTTCACCAGCCCCGGCCCAGGCTCGGGCACCGGCACCTCCCGCGGCTCGCCCGGTTTTGCCATTCGGTGCCGTCGGAGATTCGGAGCAACCGGATGAGAGCGGGTAAGGACAGCCCCTGCACGACGAGCGTCGCGAAGATATCGCCGCCACGGCGACGCGGTAGGCCCGACGAACATGGCCGAAATCCCACTTCTGGACCCACGGGGAAACACACGCCGCATTGTCGAACACTCGGTCCCAGCACGGTTGCGCACTCAACGAAAAGGACGTGAAACTGTGAAGAATCGCTGCCCTTATTAGAAATTGACCACCCCACACGTGACACAGCGAGGAAGGAATTGATGTCATGTCGAATACCCTCACCGTGAGCGTCCTGGGCACCGGGATCATGGGCGCCGCGATGGCCCGCAGCCTCGCCCGCAACGGGCACACCGTGCGCGCCTGGAACCGCACCCGGGACAAGGCCGAACCACTGGCCGCCGACGGCGTGCACATCGCCGACACCCCTGCCGAGGCGGTTCGGGACGCCGACGTCGTGCTCACAATGCTCTACGACGGTGCCGCCGTGCTGGACGTGATGCGGCAGGCAGCGGCAGCACTGCGCCCCGGCACCGCGTGGGTGCAGTCGACCACTGCGGGCATAGACGCCGTCGGTGAGCTCGCAGCCTTGGCCCACGAGCAGCGACTCGTCTTCTTCGACGCGCCCGTCCTCGGCACCCGCCAGCCCGCGGAGGCCGGCCAGCTCGTCGTCCTCGCCGCCGGACCCAGCGAGAGCAGGCAAGCCGTCATACCGGTGTTCGACGCCATCGGCACCCGCACGGTGTGGACCGGCGAGGACGGTGCCGACGCCGGCGCCACGCGCCTCAAGCTCGTGGCCAACAGCTGGGTCATCGCCGCCACCAACGCCGTCGGCGAGGCTCTAGCCCTGGCCAAAGGTCTCGACGTGGACCCGCAAGGCTTCTTCGACATCATCAGCGGCGGCCAGCTGGACATGGGCTACCTGCATGCAAAAGCCGCCCTGATCCTGGAAGACCGCCTGACCCCACCGAGCTTTGCGGTGTCCACCGCTGCCAAGGACGCCCAACTGATCGTCCAAGCCGGAAAGCAGCACGGCATCCAGCTCGACGTCGCCGAAGCGGGTGCGCAACGCCTCATCCGGGCGGCCACCCGAGGCCACGCCGACGAGGACATGGCCGCCGCCTACTACGCCAGCTTCGACACCTGAGCCCGTCCGCGTCGGACACATTGCTCCAAGATGGACGGACGAGGACGGAGAAGCGCGAGGTCGGCCTCCGCGTGCCGTGACCTTCAGGCCGCAGCACTCGAAGAGTGTTCGTCGTCAGGCGTTTTCACGCTCCCCGACCAGCGTCAGCGCGATGTCGACGATCATGTCCTCCTGTCCGCCGACCAGTCCCCTGCGTCCCGCTTCGAGCAGGAGCGTCCGGACGTCGATCCCGTATCGGGCCGATGCCGCCTCGGCGTGGCGCAGGAAGCTGGAGTACACGCCGGCGTAGCCCAGCGTGAGGGTCTCGCGGTCGACCCGAACCGGCCTGTCCTGCAGCGGGCGGACGATGTCGTCCGCGGCGTCCTGCAGGGCGAACAGGTCGCACCCGTGGTCCCACCCGTAGATGTCGGCGACCGCGATGAACGCCTCCAGCGGGCAGTTCCCGGCACCGGCACCGTGGCCGGCCAGGGAGGCATCGACGCGGGTCACCCCGTGCTCCACCGCCACCACGGAATTGGCCACGGACAGCGACAAGTTCTCGTGGGCGTGGATGCCGATCTCGGTGCCCGGGTCGAGGACGTCGCGGTAGGCGCGCATCCGTTCCGCGACGCCGCTCATGGTGAGCCGCCCGCCGGAATCGGTGATGTAGACGCAGTGCGCGCCGTAGGACTCCATCAGCTTGGCCTGCTCCGCCAACTCGTCAGCGGGCGCCAGGTGGCTCATCATCAGGAATCCCGAGACGTCCATGCCGATTTCGCGCGCGGTCGCGATGTGCTGCGCGGAAACATCGGCCTCGGTGCAGTGCGTGGCGACCCGGACCGATCGCACACCGAGTTCGTACGCCCGCTCCAGTTCGCGCACCGTGCCGACCCCGGGCAGCAGCAGCGTCGTGAGCCGAGCCCGTTCGATCACCTCGGCGGCGGCCTCGATCCACGCCCAGTCGGTGTGCGAGCCGGGCCCGTAGTTGAGCGACCCACCGGCCAGGCCGTCGCCGTGGGCGACCTCGATCGCCCCGACACCGGCCACGTCGAGCGCGGCGACGATGCGCTTGACGTCGGTCGGCGCGATCCGGTGCCGCACCGCGTGCATGCCGTCCCGGAGGGTCACGTCCTGGACGAAGATGCTGCGCTGGTTCATCGGGCGGCTCCGTTCCGCTGGGCGATCCGCTCGGCGACCTGCAACCCGGCGGAGGTCATGATGTCGAGATTTCCCGCGTAGGCGGGCAAGTAATGCGCGGCGCCCTCGACCTCGAGGAACACCGACACCTGGTGGGTGGGGCGCGACGAGTCCGCCAGCAGCGTCTCGACCGGCTGGTCGGCCGGGATCTCGGCGATCTGCACCTGCTGCTTGAGCCGGTAGCCGGGCACGTACGCCGCCACGTCGGCGGCCATCTTCTCGATCGACCGCCGGATCTCCTCGTGCGTCGCCGGATCCGGGGCGGAGACCAGGCAGAACACCGTGTCCCGCATGATGAGCGGCGGCTCGGCCGGGTTGAGGACGATGATCGCCTTGCCGCGGCGGGCACCACCGACCGACACGATCGCCTCGGACGTGGTCTCGGTGAACTCGTCGATGTTGGCGCGGGTCCCCGGGCCCGCCGACTTCGACGCGATCGAGGCGACGATCTCCGCGTACGCCACGGGCACGATCCGCGAGACGGCTGCGACCACCGGGATCGTGGCCTGACCACCGCACGTCACCATGTTCACGTTGGGCGAGTCCAAGTGCTCGTCGGCGTTGACCGCGGGCACGACGTACGGTCCGATGGCTGCCGGTGTCAGATCGATCATCCGCTTGCCCAGCGGTGCCAGGCGGGCGTTGTTCGCCGCGTGCGCCTTCGCGGAGGTCGCGTCGAAGACGATCTCGATGTCGTCGAATCCGGCCATCGCGATGAGCCCCTCGACGCCGTCCGCCGTGGTGGGCACGCCCAACCGGGCCGCTCTCGCCAGCCCGTCGGATGCCGGGTCGATGCCGACCATGGCGCCCATCTCGAGACGTTCCGAATTGCGCAGCACCTTGATCATGAGATCGGTGCCGATGTTGCCGGATCCGATGATCGCGACCTTGCTCATTCGTCGGCTCCTCACTGGAAACGGGCGGTCACGGAACCGAGCCCGGACAAGGTGGCGGTGACGGTGTTGCCGGCCACGACCGGTTGCATCGGGCCGAGAGCGCCGGAGAGGACGACCTGTCCCGCTCGCAGCGGCTGGCCGAGGTCGCGGGCCGTCCGGGCGAGCCAGCCGACGGCAGCAACGGGGTCGCCCAGGCAGGCGGTGCCGACACCCGTGGACACCTGACGTCCGTCGACGGACATCTCCATGACGACCTTCGCGGGCTCGACCTCGTCGAGCGCGCGCTGCTGCGTGCCGAGGACGTACAGCCCGGCCGAGGCGTTGTCCGCCACCGTGTCGCCGAAGCTGATGTCCCAGGCCTCGATGCGACTGTCGCAGATCTCCAGCGCGGCCACGGCGTACTCGATCGCGCCGCGAACCCGGGCCACGTCGAGCGGACCATCGACGAGGTCGGCGCCGAGCACGAAAGCCACCTCGGCCTCGACCCGCGGCTGCAGAAGACGCCCGACCGGAATCGCTTCCCCATCGCCGTACCGCATGTCGTCGAACAGCAGTCCGAGGTCCGGCTGGTCGACACCGAGCTGTTGCTGGACCGCCTCCGAGGTCAGGCCGATCTTGCGTCCCACCACGGCCGCCCCGGCCGACTGCCGGACCTCGGCAAGGCGGCGCTGAACGGCGTAAGCGGCCGCGAGGTCGTCACGGCCGATCAGGTCCCGCACCGGCGCGCAGGGCACGCCTGTCGCGGCGGCCGACGCGAGCCGGTCCGCAGCGGCGGCGATGTTGGAGGTCGTGGGCTGGCTGTTCATGGCGCCCACTGTCCAGGTCGGGCCGGGGCCCCAACCAGGCATTCGTCTCGCTCAGCGATACGCTCGGACGATGACGGGCGCAAACCTCGACACCGTGCTCGGCAAGGCCGTGACGATCCTGCGGGCTTTCCGGCCGGAAGACCACGTCATAGCCCTCGCGGAACTGGTCCGTCGGACGGGCTTGCACAAAGCGACCGTGCACCGCCTCGCGCGCGATCTGGTCGCGAACCGACTGCTCGACCGGGTCGATGGCGGCTACCGGCTCAGCGGCGGGCTGTTCGAACTCGGCATGCTCGCTTCGCTCGAACGCAGCCTGCTCGAGGTCGCGATGCCGTTCCTGCAAGACCTGTACGAGCGAACCCACGAGACGGTGCACCTCGGCGTCCGCGAAGGTCACGACGTCGTATACGTCGCGAAGATCGGCGGGCACCGCCAGGCCAACGCCCCGTCCCGGACCGGCGGTCGATTGCCGTTGTACTGCGCGGCGATCGGCAAAGCACTGCTCGCCCACGCCGATCCGGAGGTGCAGCGGGAAGTGCTGGCGGCACCGATGCTCCGGCGCACCCCGCACACCGTTGTTGCCCCGGGAATCCTGCGCCGTCAGCTGTCCAGAGTGGTCGAGGCCGGCGTGGCGTTCGAGCACGAGGAATCCGCATTGGGCATCGCATGCGTGGCCGCCCCCGTGTTCGGGGAGACCGCCGAGCCCATCGCGGCGATCAGCGTCACCGGACCGACCAGCCGCTTCCGCCCCGAAACCCAAGCCACCACCGTGCGCGCGACCGCCGAGGCGCTGCACAGCACCATCGCGCGCCGCAAGCAGCTCCGGTAGCCGGAGTCACCCAGCGGGCCCTGGTCATGGCCGGCATCACCGCGAGCAAGCCACCACCCGGCGCTGAGCGTTCGCGACCCGACGGTGGAAGCGGCGTCATGCGGTGCGGTGGGGAGATGCCGTTCGTTCGTGGCTGTTGCTCGGAGGCAGGGCCGCGGCGTCATCGGACGTCGCCTGCTGGAGTTCCAGCAGGGCGGCGGCGGGATCGCGGAACAGGGCGGGGTTGCGTTCCCAGTGCGCCAGTTCGACCTGGGTCAGGTTGCGCACCACGATCACCTCGTCCACCTTGACCAGCAGCACCGAGCCGATCTGCACGACGGCTCGCGGGGTGTCTTTCAGCGACTGGATCAGGCCCGCCACGGCCGCTCCCTGGGCGGCGTCGACCTCGGCCTGCTGCCGGTCCAGCACGCGCAGTTCCAACGCCCTGCTGAGCTTGAGGAACTGCTCCTCCTTGGTCGGCAGCGCGCCCGAGTTCTTCAACCGGATCAGGAACTCGCCGAACCACGACCCGTACTCGGGCGTGAAAGCGTGGCCGAACTCCAGGCCGAAGGCTTCGAGCACCCGTTCCGCCGCGGCCTGCACGTCCCGGTGGCCCTGCTCGTCGCTCAGGTAGATCCGGCCGGGAACCCAGTGCCAGCCGACGGATTCGAGGTCGGGTTCCGGCCGGGCGAGAGAGGCCGCGCGGTCGGCGCACCGGGCCCGGGCCGAGGCCACGTCCGGTTCGATCTGGAAGACCCTGGTCAAGCCCGTCACCCGGAAGATCTTGAGGATCCGCTCGGCGCTGCACACCAGGACCAGGGCGCCGTCGTGGGCTCGCACCCGCTTCAGGCCGCCGACCAGCACGCCGAGCCCAGTGCTGTCCAGGAACTCCACCCCGGTCAGATCCACGATCAGCCGGTACTCGCCGCCGTTGACCGCATCGGTCAGCCGGTTCCGCAGGATCGGCGCGGTGTAGACGTCGAGCTCACCGGTCACCTCGATCAAGGTGATTCCACCGGGCAGCGTGGTGTTGGTCAGTCCCAGCTCCATCGGCACCTCCTGCGCGACTGCTCCGAGTATGCCAACGCGAGCGGGCCGACGGTGCGTTCCGGCGAACACCGTCCCCGCGCCGATCCCTCAGCCCCGACCGGCCTCCGTCCTACCTGGAGGGACAGTTCGAGACGGGCGGGCGACCTCCCAGGCCGCCTCGATCATCCGGAAGATCTCGTCCACCGCGGCCTCCGGATCGGCCGCCTCGCGGGCCAGCGAATAGGCGTCGATCACGAACCTCGCGATCGTCCGGCAGGCAGTTGTGGTCAGCGACAGGTCTGGATCGGCGGCGATGGCCGTTGCCAGCGACTCCGCATGGCGCAGCCGCATCGACTCCTCGTACTCCCGCAGGGCGGGTGATTCGTCGACCATGCGCCAGATCGGGGCGGCGCTGTCCGCCGTGCAATGCCGCACCAGGGCCTGGATCTCGAGGCGCAGCGCAGGGATGAGCGGCTCGTGCGGCGCCCGGCCGGTGACCGCCTGCGCGAGGCGTTGCTCGAAGTCTTCGTCCTGCTCGAACACCAGGGCCTCTTTCGAGGCGAAGTGGGAGAAGAGCGTGGTGACGGCCACGTCGGCCTCAGCGGCCACGTCGCGGATGCCCACCGCGTCGTACCCGCGCTCCAGGAAGAGCCGCAGGGCGGTGTCAGCGATCTTCTGGCGGGTCGCGGCCTTCTTGCGCTCACGGCGCCCGGACGGCACGGTCATGCCGCTGACGCTATCAGACACAAAAGCGTAACCGTTTTTAAAAGCTAACCGTTAGTGCTACGGTCGATCACATGAAGAGAGTGAGCTTCGCCGAGTTCGGCGGTCCGGACGTCCTGCAACTCGTAGACGCCGAGGAGCCCCACGCGGGCCCCGGCCAGGTGCGCATCGCCGTGCGGGCGGCGGGCGTGAACCCCGTCGACTGGAGGATCCGCGAAGGCCAGTTCCTGGAGGCCCATCCGATCGAGTTGCCCGCCGGGGTCGGGCTCGACGCCTCCGGGGTGGTGGACGAGGTCGGCGAGGGCGTCGGAGGGGTCGAGGTCGGCGACCACGTGTTCGGCGAAGGTTCGAGCACCTATGCCGAGTTCGCCGTGCTGTCGGCCTGGGCCCGCATGCCCGAGGGCCTGACGTTCGAAGAGGCGGCCGGTTACCCCTCCGTGGTGGAGACCGCGCTGCGCATCATCCGCGAGGTCGGCGTGCGGCCCGGGCAGACGTTGCTGGTCAGCGGCGCGTCCGGCGGGGTCGGATCGGCGGTGCTGCAGATCGCCCGCGACCGCGGCATCTCGGTGATCGGCACGGCTGGGGCCGCGAACCAGGACTACCTGCGCGGCCTGGGTGCCGTCGCCACGACGTACGGCGAGGGCTGGGTCGAGCGGGTGCGCCAGCTCGGCGCTGTCGACGCGGCTCTCGATCTGGCCGGCTCGGGCGTGATCCGCGAGCTCGTCGAGCTGACCGGGGATCCGCAGAAGGTGATCTCCATCGCCGATCTAGGCGCGCCGGAGCTCGGCGTCCGGTTCTCCGGTGTGGCCGGGAGCGTGCCGGATGCGCTCGCCGAAGCCGCCGACCTCATCTCGCGGGGAAAGCTCCACATCCCGGTCGAGAAGTCGTACGCGCTCGCCGAGGCCGCGGCGGCGCACATCGACAGCCATGCCGGTCACACGCGCGGGCGCCGGGTCGTGGTCGTCTGAGCCGTTGCACGGCCCGGCAATCCGGATTCCTCGGCGGACGTGCTTCCCGCCGCCGAGTCCGCCGGGCCGGGATGGCGGCAGGTCTTCGAGCAGGTGCTCGCAGCATGCCCTTCGCGCAATGACCGACCTGGTCGGGTCGCCCGGCTGATCAAGGTTTTCGCCTGTGGCCGGGCGACCGTGGTCGACTCGTCTCCGGAGCGGGCGCTCGGTTCGACTCTCGCGAACCGGGCCGCCACGCAGCCCAGCAAGGTCCGCGGCCTGCGGAGACCTGGCGGGCGGATATCGCGGAAATCTACCGATGAGCGCCTCGGCGCGGCGTTCGGCCGACGGCGCCGCCGATGAGCAGGCAGACCGGGCTCGGCGTGGAAAACGGTTCTCCCGCCGGGGAAATCTCTCCGCTGGCCGGATCCACCCGGAACGCCGTCACCGAGTTCGAGTTCTGGTTGCTCGCGTACATCCACCGGCCGTCCGGCGTGACGGCGATGTGCCGGGGCCACCGGCCGCCGCAGGAAACGGTGTCCACGAGGCGAAGTCGTTCGCCGTCCGCCTCGACGGCGAACCGCGCGATGCTGTCGTGCCCGCGGTTGGAGACGTAGACGAACCGGCCGTCGGCCGAGATCAGGATCTCGGCCGGGAAGTTCTCCCGGACGCCGTCGGGAACCGTGGACACCACCTGGCCCGGCGTCACCGCCGCCCGGTCGGCGTCGTAGGCGCAGACGGTCACGGTGGAGTCGAGTTCGTCGGCGACGTAGAGGAACGGCGCCGTGGGGTGGAAGACCAGGTGCCGGGGCCCCGCGCCGGGGCGCAACCGCGCTTCGCCGAGGGTATCGAGCTTTCCGGTCGTCGCGTCGAGGGCGTGCACGTGGATCCGGTCCGCGCCGAGGTCGGGCACCAGCACGTAGCGGCCTTCGGGGGTGATGGCCACCATGTGCGCGTGCGGGCCTTCCTGGCGGCCGGGCACCGGTCCGCTTCCCTCGTACTGCACGAGATCGGCCCGCCGGCCGAGCGCGCCGTCGGCCAGGATCGGGAACACCGCGGTGCTCCCACTGCCGTAGTTGGCGACGATCAGGTGCTGCCCGCCGGGATGCACCGCGAGGTGGGTCGGCATCGAGGCGCCGGCCGGCTGGCTGCCCAGCACGGTGAGGCCGCCGCCGGGCTCGACGGACAGCGCGGTCACCCGGCCGTCGTTGGTGTCGTTGACCGCGTACACCCTGGTGCCGTCCGCGTTGAAGATCAGGAAGGCCGGGCTGTCCACGCCGGGAACCGCGCCCGTGCCCGTCAACCTCCCATCGTCGAGGTTCAGGCCGGCCAGCTCGATGGCGGTGCTGAAGTTGCCGCTGTAGGCCGCGAGCGTTCGCGCGGCCGTGGTGTCCGCCAGGGCTTCTCGGGCCGGCAGCGGGGAACTCGCGCCTGCCGCGACGATTCCGAGCCCGACCAGGCGAAGAAACGCGGCTCGGCCGATCTGCTGGCTGTTCTCCATCGCGCTCACCGTCTCCGTTCCGCCCCGGTTGCAACCACGATCACCGCCTGCGCGAGGCCGGACAAGACGACGCTTGGCCCGAACAAGTGCGGCGGTTCGGCGCACCGTTCACCCCACCGCGCGAATCGGCTCGCCGGCCACGTGCGCCGCGCCACCGGCTGACCCGCGCGGCCACATCGACGAGCACGCAGGCCACCGGCACCGGGTCCAACTAATGCGTTTAGGCGCATATTTGCATGAATTAGTGAAGTGAGGCTAACCTCAGCTGCGGAAGATCGACACCGCCCGCGATCGTCTTAGCACTGGAGGGAATCGTGGCTCCGACGACGGAGACCGATGCCGGGCCGCCGGCCGCCCGGTCACGCGCCTTGCTCGCACTGGTCGTGATCGCCACGGCCCTGGTGGTCATCGACATGACCATCGTGACCATCGGGCTGGCCGGCATCCAGGCCGATCTCGGCGGCACCCTGGCCGACATCCAGTGGGTCGTCGTGGCCTACATGATCACGATGGGCGCGGTCACCCAGGTGACCGGGACGCTGTCGGACCGGCTGGGCCGCCGTGGCGTCTACCTCACCGGCATCGCGCTGTTCACCCTCGCCTCGCTGGCCTGCGGATCGGCGCCGAACGCGCTGGTGCTCGACTTCGCCCGGGCGGTGCAGGGAATCGGCGGCGCGATCCTGATGTCCAACGCCCTCCCGCTGCTCTCGCACGCCTACGACGGCCAGCGGCGCAACATGGCCATCGCGACCTGGACCACGATGTCCACCGCGGCCGGCCTGATCGCGCCGCTGCTGGGCGGCACCCTCATCGACGTCCTGGACTGGCGCGCGATCTTCCTGATCAACCTGCCGTTCGGGATCGCCGCCTTCGCCATCGGGCTGCGCACGCTGCCCCGCGACGCCGGTGGCGGCGGCAAGATCGGCTCGCTGGACTGGGGCGGCACCGCGCTGCTGATCGCCGGGCTGGCGGTGCTCAACTTCGCGCTGCTGCGCGGCGAACAGCAGGGCTGGACCGCTTCCTCGACGCTGGTCCAGCTCGCCGTGGCCGTGGTGCTGCTCGCGGCGTTCGTGGTCGTGCAGCGCAGGGTCCGCAACCCGACGCTGGACCTGCGGCTGTTCGCCAAGCCCGCGTTCACCGGCGCGGCCTTCACCATCTTCATGTCCCGGGTGCTGACCATCGGCGGCACGGTGTACTTCGTGCAGTACTTCCAGAACTCGCTGCACCTGTCCCCCACCGCCAGCGGCGTCCTGCTCGCGCCGGTGTTCATCGCGCAGATGGCGGCCGGCATGCTCGGCGGCAGGATGCAGGCCTGGCTGCCGTCCGGCCACGTGATCGCCATCGGCTACGCCTGCAAGGCCGTCGGCGCCGCCTGGATGGCGCTGACCTTCGGCCCCACCACGCAGGCCTGGTCGCTGGTGTTCCCGCTGCTGCTGTGGGGCACCGGCGGCGGCATCGCCGGCGCCCCGATCTTCTCCGTCGCGATGAACGTGACCGACGAGCAGCGGTCCGGGATGGTCGCGGGCACGATGACCAGCCTGGCTTCGATCGGCGCCGGGATCGGCACCGCCGGCCTCGGCGTGCTCTACAAAGCCGAGCTCGCCGGTGTCGTCGCGACCGCGGACCTGCCCGCCGGCCGGCACGACGCCATCTCGGCGGCAGCGGCCGAAGGCGACGCGCAGCGCGCACTGGAACTCGCACCGCCGGAAGCCCGCGAAGGCCTTCAGCGGGTCTTCGAGGAGGCCTTCGCCGCGAGCGCATCGGCCGTGCTGTTCGCTTCGGCGGCCCTCGCCGTCATCACCACGGGTGTTGCGCTCGTGCTGATCAGCGAGCGGAATCTGCCGAAGCCGCAACAGGAAGCGGAACCGAAGGCCCGGGAAGGCTGACGCAGCAACGGATTCAGCCCGCGGCTTCGAGGACTTCCCGCAGGTACGGCGCGGTGCGGCCGGCGCCGGCGCGGGCCACTTCCGCCGGAGCGCCGACGGCCACCACCGAACCGCCTTCGTCGCCGCCCCCGGGACCGAGGTCGATCACGTGGTCCGCACCCGCGGCGACGGTCATGTCGTGCTCGATCACCACGACCGTGTTGCCCGCGTCGACCAGCGCGTGCAACAGGCGCATCAGCACCTCGACGTCGGCCGGGTGCAGGCCCGTGGTGGGCTCGTCGAGGACGAAGAGGGTGTGGCCGCGGCGCGTTCGCTGCAGCTCGGTCGCCAGCTTGATCCGCTGCGCCTCGCCGCCGGAGAGCTCGGTGGCGGGCTGGCCGAGCGTCAGGTACGACAGCCCGACGTCGTGGAGGGTCTCCAGGCTGCGCGCGACCGCCGGCACGTCGGCGAAGAAGTCTCGGGCGTCGTCGACGGTCAGGGCGAGCACGTCGGCGATCGACTTGTCCCGGTAGCGGATCTCGAGGGTCTCCGGGTTGTAGCGGGCGCCGTGGCAGGCGGGGCACGGCGAGTAGCTGCTGGGCAGGAACAGCAGCTCGACGGCCACCGCTCCTTCGCCCTGGCAGGTTTCGCAGCGCCCACCGTCCACGTTGAACGAGAACCGGCCCGCCGAGTACTTCCGCCGGCGGGCCTCGTCGGTGGCGGCGAACAGCTTCCGCACCCCGTCGAACAGTCCGGTGTAGGTCGCGAGGTTCGACCGCGGCGTGCGTCCGATCGGGCGCTGGTCGACCTCGACCAGCCTGTTGATCGCGTCCAGGCCGGTGATGCTGCGAACGTGCCGGGACGTGTCGGCCGCCGGCTCCTCGTCGTCGCCCGCATGGCTGCGGGACGCGCCGAGGTGGTCCCGGACGGCGGCCGCCAGGATGCCGGTGACCAGCGTCGTCTTGCCCGACCCGGACACGCCGGTGACGGCGGTGAAGACGCCGAGCGGGAAATCCACGTCGGTCTCGACCAGGTTGTGCCTGCTCACCCCGCGCAGCTCGATCTTCCCGGCCGGGGTGCGCCGCTTGCCGACCGGAGCCGGCGGATCGAAGAGGTGGGCGCGCGTCACCGAGTCCGCGGACGTCCGCAGCCCGTCCAGCGGGCCGCTGTAGAGCACGCGTCCGCCGTGCTCGCCGGCCCCGGGACCGACGTCGACGAGCCAGCCGGAGTGGCGGATGATCTCCGGCTCGTGCTCGACGACGAGCAGTGAATTGCCAGCCGCCCGGATCCGGTCGAGCACGCGGAGCAGCGCCTGGGTGTCGTCGGGGTGCAATCCGGCCGACGGCTCGTCGAGCACGTAGACGACGCCGAAGAGCGTGGAGCGCAGCGTCGCCGCCAGCCGCAGCCGCTGCAGCTCACCGGCCGAGAGCGTCGGGGTGGCGCGGTCCATGGCGAGGTAGCCCAGGCCGAGTTCGACCAGCGCCTCGATGCGGGCCAGCAGATCTTCGACCACGACCCGCGCGACGCTGTCGTCCTGCTCGGCGCGAAGCTTCTCCGCGAGCACGGTCAGCGGGAGCGCGGCGAGGTCGGCGATGTTGGCGCCGGCGAACGTCACCGCCAGCGCTTCGGGCCGCAATCCCGAGCCGTCGCAGGCCGGGCACGGCAGCACCTCCACGTACTGCAGGGCGCGGTTGCGCAGCGTCGTGCTCTGGGTGGTCGCCAGCGTGTGCAGGACGTATCGGCGGGCGCTCTGGTAAGTGCCCTGGTAGGGGCGCTGGATGCGTTCCGCCGTGCGCTCGGGGTGCACCGTGACGACGGGCTGCTCGTCGGTGAACAGGATCCACTCGCGGTCGGCCTGGGGCAGCTCGCGCCACGGCCGGTCGACGTCGTAGCCGAGCACGGCCAGGATGTCGCGGTAGTTCTTGCCCTGCCAGGCACCCGGCCACGCGGCGATCGCCTTCTCCCGGATGGACAGCCCCGGATCCGGCACCAGCGAGTCCTCGCTGACCTCGTGGATCCGGCCGAGGCCGTGGCACCGCGGGCACGCGCCGGCCGGCGTGTTCGGCGAGAAGGCGTCCGAGTCCAGCCGCTCGGCTCCGGCGGGATAGGTGCCGGCGCGGGAGAACAGCAACCGCAGGGAATTCGACAGCACGGTCACGGTGCCCACCGTGGAACGGGCCTGGGCGACACCGCGGGCCTGCTGGAACGCGACGGCCGGCGGCAATCCCGTGATCTCGCGGGCATCGGGCGTGCCGGCCTGGTCGATGAGCCGCCGCGCGTACGGCGCGACCGACTCCAGGTACCGCGCCTGCGCCTCGGCGTAGACGGTGCCGAACGCCAGCGACGACTTGCCCGATCCCGAGACACCGGTGACGGCGACCAGCGCGTCGCGCGGGAAGTCGACGTCGACCCCGCGCAGGTTGTGCACCCGCACTCCGCGCAGGCGCACCATCGAGCTGTCGTGGTCTGGCACTGCTGCGTCCTCACGGGTAGATGAATCGCGGGCCACCACACGCTACCGAGCAGGAGCCGGAGGTGCGCCACGCCCTCCAGGGCCTGAGATGTCGCGGTGGCTCCGCTCACCGAGCGACGATTCCGCGCCGTGCCGGGAGTCACACCTGGCGGACAACGCGCTCGAACGAAGGAGAAGCCGTGCAGGACGACATCTGGGCGATGGTGCACGCGGAGCGTGCCGCGCTGCTCGACGACCTCGCGCACCTCGATGAACGGCAGTGGTCGGAGCCCTCGCTCTGCGAGGGGTGGACGGTGCACGACGTGGTGGCCCACCTGGTCGACTCGGCGCGGACGACGCGCCTCGGGTTCGTGGCCGGCCTCGTCCGGGCGCGGTTCGACTTCGACCGCCAGAACGCACGCGGCGTGGAGCGCGAGCGCGGCGCCACGCCGCAGGAGACGCTGGAGCGGCTTCGCCGGGTGGCGTCGCGGACGTCGACGCCGCCGGCTCCGCTCGACAGCCGGCTCGTGGAGGAAGTCGTCCACGGCGAGGACATCCGCCGCCCCTTGGGCCTCACCCGCCGCTACCTGCCGGAGGCCGTGGTCCGGTCGCTCCGCCTGCAGGCCCGCACCCCGGCGGCCTTCGGCGGGGCCAAGGAGCTGATGTCCCGCATCCGCCTGACGGCGACGGACGCCGACGTGTCGATCGGAAGCGGCCCGGAAGCGACCGGAACCGCGCTTTCCCTGCTCCTGGCGATCTCCGGGCGGGCAGCGGCGCTGGCAGACCTCGACGGACCGGGGGTCACCGGCCTGAAGACCGCCCGGGACGCGTCCGGCTGATGGCTACGAGGTCCAGCGGCCCTTCGCCGATCGGCGGACCCAGCGGCAGGAATGACCGCGAGGGCAGAACCGGTCCCACGGCAGATGCCCGAACAGGCCGCACGAGGTTCCCCGAGACCGGTCAGAGGACCCATCCGAAGGTGGACCAGGCGAGCAGCGGCCCGAGGACGATCGAGCACAGCCCGTAGGTCATCAGCTGCCGGAAGAGGCGGGGGCGGTGTTCGGGCTCGGCGGATCCGAGCAGGAGCGCGCCCGTGATGCCGAGGGGGTTGACGTCGACGAGCACTGCGGAGAGTGCCACCGCGACGATCGCCGCCACCGGCGACACGCCGGCGGTCACGAGCGGCGCGATGAGCGGAACGGCGGTCGCGATGACGGCGATCGATGAGGCGAAGAAGGACGTCAAACCGGCGATGAAGCAGACGACGAGCAGGGAAAGCAGCCGTTGAGCATGGTCAGGCAGAGCAGCATCGGCGGCAGCCCTCGCTTGGCCGCGAGGCGAGCGTGATCGGCGCCATGATCGCGATGACCGCCGCGGGCAGTGTTCCGATCGCGGTGATGAGCGCCGCAACGACGAACAGCAACAGCGGGATCAAGGCCGTTCGGTGCCCGATCGGCCGCAACGCGCGGGACAGGAGCCAGTCCATGGTGCCGGTCGTCTGGACGACCACGAACAGCGCGGAGATCCCGACGATCAGGACGACGAAGTCGACCGGGAAGAAGCCGAACAGCTCGTCGATGCCGACACCGGCGATGGCCGCGACCAGGAAGGTGGCGGGGAGGGCCGCGAGGGCCAGGCTGAAGCGCGGCACGAAGGCGCCGAGGAACAGCAGGGCGAGCACCACGATCGAGAGCAGCGATGGGGTCATTCGGTGCCATGTCCTTCTGCGTCGTTGCGGAGGTCAGATGACGCCGTCGGCGCGCAGGGCGGCCACGGCGTGCTGGTCTAGATCGAGCAGTTCGGTCAGCACCGAGTCGGTGTGCTCCCCCAGACGCGGCCCCAGCGACCTGATCCGCCCGGGGGTCCTGCTGAGCCGCGGCAGCGGGGCGACCATCGGCAGCTCGCCCCAGTCGTCGTCCACGACGGTGGTGATCGTCCCGCGCTCCCGGTAGTGCGGGTCGGCGGCGATGTCGGCGACGCTCATGATCGGCGCGGCCGGCACCCCGGCGTCGTTGAGGATCCGGACGGCGTCATCGGCGGGGAACCTGCCCACCCACGCCGCGATCGCGGCGTACAGCTCATCCTGGTGATCGACGCGGGCGTCGCGGGTCGCGTACCTCGGATCCGCCGCGAGCTCCGGCATTTCCAGGACGGTCGCCAGCTTGCGGAACAGCGCGTCGGTGCCGGCGTGCACCGAGATCCGCCGTCCGTCGGCGGTGTCGAAGTCGCTGGCCGGGACGACCTGGAGGTTCCGGTTTCCCTGCCGTTCCCGGACCTTCCCGAGCGCGGCGTAGGTCAGCAGCGAATTCTCGGAGGCGCGGAATCCCGCTTCGTTACGGGATGTCGAGACCGTTCCGCGACCGGGGCGCCTTCGACCGCATCGCCAGCGCGTACTCCGGGCTCACCTACGTCAGCGAACGCCGCGAGGTAGGCGGCCATGTAGTCGATCACGGCGTACCCGGTTCGGGTCGGGTCCCCGGCGGGTTCGCCGCGATCAGCGCCCACCTGTCCGACGGGACCTGACGGCGGGTCGTCGCGCCGGGGCTTGTTCGACCGGACAGCCGGGTGCGGGCAACAGTAGCCGATCGAACAAGCTTCTCGTGGCCGGCGAAACTCTAATCTTCCGGAACATCTTCCCAAGCTCGCGCCGACGGAACGGTGAACGGATCGATGGTCAACCACGCAGGCCCGCCGCCCGAGCACGAGCTAGCGCCGCCGACAGGCCGCACCCTCCTCGTCATCGGCGACGACGAGGACCTGGGCCGGTCGGTGGCCGACCACGCCCAGCGCTGGGGGAACCACGTCGACCGCCTGCACCGGCCGGACGACGACGAGCTGCGACACCGACTACCGGACTCCGTCGAGGGCGTGGCTGTGGTGTCCCGCAACGACATCGTGGCGTTGCGCTACGCCCTGCTCGTAGAGCATCTCGCACCCGGAGTACGGCTGGTCGTCACGATCTTCGACCGCACGGTCGCGGACGAACTCACCCGCACCGTCCCGAACTGCACCGTGCTCGGAATGACGGACGCGATCGTGCCGGCGCTGCTGGGCACCTGCGTCACACCGAACCTCGCCAGCCTCCAACGCTCGGGCGACCAGCTCCTGGCCGTCGAGCACACCGCCGACGGGACCCGGGTCAGCCGGACGCCGCATCGGCCCGCGCCGTGGCGAAGCCGATTCCACCTGCTCCGCAGCCAATTCCGGCCCGTGGAGACCTCATCACGAGCGATGCTCACCGGATTCGCCGGCCTGCTCCTCGTGCTCGCCCTCGACAGCACCCTGGCCTGGACCGTCCTGCACGAGCACTGGGCCGACGCGATCTGGCACGCCACCCGCACCCTGACCACCGTCGGCTCCTCCCCCGCCATCGAGCACGCCCCGGACTGGTACAAGCTGCTCTCCGCGGCATCCATGCTCGCCGTGCTCGCATTCGCCGCGATGTTCACCGCGGGCTTCGTGGACCGGCTCATGTCGCGACGACTCACCGGCATCGTCGGCTCCCGCGCGGTGCCACGCCGCAACCACGTCGTGGTCGTCGGCCTCGGGCAGGTCGCACTGCGGCTGTGCTGCGAACTGCAAGCGATGGGAATCCCCGTCGTGGCCGTCGAACGAGACCGCCACGCGCCGTGCCTGCCGCTGGCCCGCGAGCTCGGCATCCCCGTGGTCCTGGGCCGGGGCGGCGACCGCTTCTTGCTGCAACGCCTCGCCTTGCCAAGGGCCAAGGCACTGGCGGCGGTTTCGTCCGACGGCCTGGAGAACATCGCCGTCGCGGTTACGGCCCGAGCCGTCGCACCTCGGCTGCGAATCGTGCTGCGCGCCGGAGGGGACGACGTCACAGCCGAATCCAAATCGCTGTTCCGCATCGGCGCGGTCTGCGACGTCACCCGCATCGCAGGCCCGTTCGTCGCGGCAAGGCTGCTCGGCCTGAAACCGCTGAGCGTCTTCACCTTGCTCGACCGCACCTGCGCATTGTTCGACGACGACCTCGTGGTCGACCTCGCGCACTGGGCGTCCCGTCCCGTCGAGAACGTCACCATTTCCGCGAACTGAGAGGAAGGTCAATACGATGCCTCAGCAGTCCCATGCAGACACCGCGACGAACCCCGTCTCGGCGGGCGGTGCGACCGACACCAAGCCGGAGCCGACGCCGCGCCGGGAGAACCCCGAAGCGACGTTCTACGACCACGAAGAGAGCCACCTGATCCTGGGCTACAACTGACGTCCGCTCACCGAGATCAACCGAATGTCCACACGGGACGTTCGAGCAACGAG
The DNA here is from genome assembly GCF_053605825.1 of Saccharopolyspora sp. NPDC003752. NCBI lineage: Bacteria > Bacillati > Actinomycetota > Actinomycetes > Pseudonocardiales > Pseudonocardiaceae > Saccharopolyspora > Saccharopolyspora sp. NPDC003752. Next base: position 26,002 of record NZ_JBSGJZ010000066.1, read on the forward strand.
GCCGGCTTCGCCCAAGCGTGCTAGTCGCGAAGGGCCGGCGTGAAGATCGTGGGCAGCGCCCGCCATCGCGGCCGCGCCGCAAGGGGTGTCGGACAGAGACCTAGGAGACGGACAGCATGACAAGTTCGCGCGGTCCACAGGGGACGAACAGCGGCGCGGCCGCGGTCAGTGCGCCAGCAGTTCGTCCAGTTCTTGCTGGAAGAGCAGGGCCGGGTCGAATCCCATTCCGTTGAAGTGCCCGGCGAGTTCGAGCGAGACGACGCCGTGCACGCGGGCCCAGAAGGCCAGGGACTTGCGGAGCGCCGCGGTCGGCGCCGAGTCGTCGGCCCAATGGCGGTGCTCTTCGAGATGGGCGTCGAACGGTGTTGCCGGGGCCTCCGCGGAGAGCGCCGCCGCGTGGGCGTCGATCAGCACGGCCATCATCTCGGATGTGATCTTCGCGGTGTCCTCCGGCGCGTGGTAGCCGGGAACGGGCGTGCCGTAGAGGAGGAAGTACCGCTGCGGGTCCGCGAGGGCCCAGTCCCGCACGACGTGCGCCAGCCCGGCCACGTCGGCGCCGGAATCGGCGGCCGCCAGGACGGCGTCGGCGAGACTTCGGTAGGCGTCGCGGATGAGCTCGGTGAGCAGCTCGTCGCGGCTGGCGAAATACCGGTACAACGCGGGGCCGCTCATCCCCATGCGCTTGGCGATCGCGTTGAGGGACAACGCCGAGACGCCGGTCGTGGCCACCTGCTCCCACGCGTGCTGCTTGATCTCCTCGTGCACCTGGGCCCGGTAGCGCTCCCGCGGGCTCGTACCCATCGCAGTCACCCTCCCCGGCTGCGGCGCCATCAACTCCAGTTAGAGGCTATCACTTTCCCTATTGACACTCACAAACTGTAGTTATAACTTCTAACTTAAGCGAGCAGTGTTAACTAGCTCGCGTCCAACGAAGAGGAGAGCCATGTCCGGCATCCACCCGAACACCTCGCCGAACCCGCAGGCCCGGCCCCGTCGCCGAGGTGGTGCAGGTGCCGCCCTGCTCGCGATTCCGCTGGCCGCCGGCATCCTCGGCGCCATCATCATCCCCACCCTGGCGGCCACGGGCGGTCGCGCAGCCGACCCGGCTTCGCTGACCTGCCAGGGCGAAGGTGTCGATCCCACCGCCGGGGTCCGGTACCGGACCGAGACCTTCATCAAGGCACCGCTGAGCACGGTCTGGGGGCTGCAGACCGACGTGCAGGGCTGGCCGTCCTGGCAGGAGCCCGTCACCACCGCCGAGCGCCTGGACCCGGGCCGGTTCCAGGAGAACTCGCAGTTCCGGTGGACCACGCCGGTCCCGCCCACCCCGGTCAGCCCCGCCACGACGCTGGTCATCACCTCCACCGTCCAGCAGCTGCAGCACGACAAGTGCATCCGCTGGACCGGGCCCGCGATCGGCGACGGACTGCACATCGACGGCGTCCACGTCTGGAACTTCACCGAGGTCAACGGCGGCGTCCTGGTGCGCACCGAGGAAACCCACACCGGCCCGCAGGTCGACGCCGACGTGCCCCTCGCGACCGAGCACCTCGGAAAGGGCCTGGAGGCATGGCTGGCAGCCCTCAAGGCCACCGCCGAGTCCCGCCACTACAACCCGACGAACAACGCCTGACCCGCCCCCCGGCGACCACGCCGAAGAACCCGCGCCGGACGCATCCCCGTCCGGTCACCGCGAACTTCGTTGCACAACAACGGAATCCACGCGCTACGCCCCGACACCAGGAGGAGACGAATGGTCACCGCAACACCGCACCGCAACGGCTTCCGCGCCGCAAGGCTCGTCACCATCTCGGTGTGGGCCACGCCGGTCCTGATCATCGGCCAGTTCGCCATGGTGGCGGTGGTCCCGGTCGCGCTCGTGCTGATCGGCACCCTGAGCGATGCGCGCCTCCGAGCACTCCGGTGGTGGGCCGCGGCGCTCGCGGCGGTCTACGCAATACCCCTGGCCCTCTGGGCGATCGGACCGGACCGAGCACCAAGCCTGTCCAAGGACATGAACCCGGCCTTCGCGGCCCTCATCGTCGCCACGGCCATCGCCGCCGCAACGGCCGACCACCGCCGGCGCAGGAATCCCACGCCGCTTCGCGGCTCATGAGCAACCGGAGGAGTTACGGGTTGCAGCAACCCGGATTCCTCTCGGCTCCAACCGAAATCCCGGCCGGGTTCAGCGGGATGGTTTGAATGCTATTGCGCGGGTGGCTTCGGCTACCTCGGGCCAGCGGGGGTCCGCCGGAGTTTCCGGGAAGCCGAGGAGCGGCGCCAGGCGCTTCCAGGCTTTCGGGTGGGCCTTCTGGTAGGCCAGCAGCACCTTCTGGACCTCCCGGCCTTCGAGGAAGCGGTGGTCGGGCTCCGGCCACCGGCGTGCGCCGAGGCGCACCTCGATGGCCGGGGCCGCTTGGATGTTCCGGTACCAGTCGGGGTTCTTGCCCCACGCCGCCACCACCACGACCTCCGGGACCTCCGGGTCGTAGCCCACGACCTCCACGACCACTTCCCGCCGGGCGCCGGTTCGCCGGCCCCGGTGGGCCAGGTAGAGCAACCGGTGCCCGGCCAGCCACCCGAGTCTCGCCCGGTAGAGCCAGATCGGCGCACGCAGCAGGATGCGCAGCGCGCCACGCGGTTTCCGGTCGGTCACGGCCATGCTCACTCCCGTCGGCTCTCGGCCGGTTGATTCGCCAGTGCCTTCGTCGGTTTCGGGGCTGGGGCCCTGTCTGGCAGATGATAGGCGGGACACCCCGGTCCCGAGTACGCGCATTTCGTCGCTGCCGCCGGGCCGATGACGCTCGGCTCGCCTGCGGCGTCACCTTCGGACGCTCGGGAGGCGCTGCTGGGTTCAGCGTGATCGAGCGGCTTGGATCACGGCGTCGATCGCTCGGGAGATCCGGTCGGCGGCGTGATCGGGGTCGGGTTGGCCGGCGTCCAGCCAGGCGATGATCGCTTCGTGAGCGACGGTGGGGACCAGCCGCGCCGCCCAGTCGCGCCACGGGCCTTCCGGGATCACCTCGCTGACGTGTCGCTCGGCGATCTCGGTCGACGCGGCTCGGATCGCGTCGACGACGTCCCGGAATTCCGGTTCGCGGGCCGCGTGGCGGAACAGCAGCCGAAACCCGTCGGGGTCCTCACCCGCGGCCCGCAGCAGCGCGGGGACGCTGGTGTCGTCGAAATCGTCGTCGCCGACGGCCTCGGTGAGCCGGACGCAGGCGCGGTCGAGCACAGCCCGGTAGAGGTCGGCCTTCGAGTCGAAGTGCTGGTAGAGGATCATGCGGCTGACCTCGGCTTCGGCAGCCACGTCGTCGAGGCCGGTCGCCCGGTAGCCACCGCGGGCGAATGATCTGGTGGCCGCCTCCAGGATCTGCGCACGCCGCTGCGCCCGAGGCATGCGCCGCGTCGGCGTCGCAGTCCCCGACGCCGCGGCTCCGGTCGTCCGGCCCGCCATCGTCGCAGCCTCCTCTTGTTAACTTGAAAGTCTATATCTACATTTATTTACGACAGAGTATACAACCTTAAGTAAATATGGGGGTGTCATGATCGCGCCGATCCAGTTGCCGTTCGAACAGCGGCATCCGCTGGAGGTAGCGCCGCAGCTGCGCGACCTGCAGTCACTGCGCGCGGTGCACGAGGTGCGCACCGCGGTGGGCGACAGGGCCTGGCTGGTCACCAGCTACGCGTTGGTGCGCCGACTGCTCGCCGACGAGCGGCTCGGGCGCTCACATCCCGCACCGGAACACGCATCCCGCACCGGGGAGTCCGCGCTGTTCGGCGGACCGCAGGGCGACTTCGACACCGAGCAGGTCGACCACGCCAGGATGCGCGCGCTGCTGCAGCCGCACTTCTCACCCAGGCGGATGCGCGGGCTGCGGGCCCGCGTCGAGGCGCTGACCGCCCGGCTGCTCGACGACTTGGCCGAACAAGGCCCACCGGCGGACCTGCACGCCGCGCTCGCACTCCCGCTTCCGATCCTGGTGATCTGCGAACTGATCGGCGTGCCCTACGACGACCGCGACCAGTTCCGCGCGTGGACGCAGGCGGCGGCCGACATCACCGACCGGACGCGCTCCGAACAGGGGCTCGCCGACCTGTTCGCCTACGGCCGGGAGCTCGTCGCCCGCAAGCGCCGGGATCCCGGCGACGACGTGATTTCCCGGCTGTGCGCCACCGACTCGGTGGGCGATGACGAGATCGCCATGCTTTCCATGGCCCTGCTGTTCGCCGGACACGAGACCACGGTCGTGCAGATCGGCATGGGCGCCCTGCTGATGTTGGCCGACCCGGCGCAGTGGCGGACGCTGCTGGAACAACCCGGCCTGGCGCCGAGCGCGGTGGAGGAAGTCCTGCGCGCCCCTGGCCGAGGCGGCGACGGGATTCCCCGCTACGCCCGGACCGACTTCGACATCGACGGCGTGACCGTCCACAAGGGAGACCTGGTTCTGCTGCACTCCGGGGCGGCCAACCGCGACGAGACCGCCTTCCCCGATCCCGATCGCTTCGACATCACCCGCGGGACCGCCGGCCACCTGGCATTCGGCCACGGCCCGCGGTACTGCATAGGCGCCCCGCTGGCCCGCATCGAACTCCAGGCGGTGTTCAGCCAGCTGGTTCCCCGGTTCCCGACGATGCGGCTGGCCGTTCCCACCGAGGAGCTGGCACTGCGCCGGGACGTGCTCACCGGCGGGCTGATCGCACTCCCGGTGACCTGGTGAGCACCGGGCCGGCGTCCGGTCGCGCGGCGCCGCTCAGCCGGTCTTCGGCGTCGTGAGCGCCGGGGCGAGGACCCAGAGGACCCTGGTCGGACTGCCGTCGTCGGTGACGCTGGTGAACGTGTGCGCGGTGTCCCCGGCGAAGGTGAGCGCGTCGCCGGTTTCCAGGGTGATCTCCTCCCCGGCGAGGACGACGCGGAGGCGGCCTTCGAGCACGAAGACGAACTCGACCCCGGTGGGCAGGACGTACGGTTCGTCGCCGCTGCCGCCGCCGGGGCCGATCACGCTCAGGATCGCCTGCACGCGGCGCTCGCCTTCGGGCGTCAGGAGGAACTCGCGCATGCCTTCGCCGCCGAAGCGGATGGACGGGTAGGCGTCGTGCCGGACCACTTCGCCCGCGGCGGCGGCGAAGAAGGTCGACACGGAGACCTCCAGCGCCTCGCAGAGCCGCATCAGCGACGCCACCGACGGGTTGACCTGATCGCGCTCCACTTTGGATAGATAGCCCTTGGTCAGGCCGCTGCGCTCCGCCAGTTCGGCGAGCGTCTTGCGCCTGGACAGCCGGATGGCCTTCAGCTGGGCGCCGATGCCTTCGCCGCGCCGTTCGCCGGTGGGTGCCTTGTGGGTACCTGCCACGGGTCGGGACTCCTTGCTCTCGGGCTGGAGTTCCAGGTTGCCATCCGCGCACCCATGAAACCTGTGTTTCCTATGAAAAACAAGTGTTGACTTCGGGTGTTCGCGGAGCCACGCTCCCCGTTACTTGCCGCACCGGGGAAGGGCGATGGGACATTGGCTGACACGATTCGCTTGTGGGGCGGGCGGTTTCGCACGCCGCCGGACCCCGCGCTGACCGACCTCTCCCGATCCGACCCGTCGTACTTCCGGATGGCCCCCTACGACCTCGCCGGCTCCCGGGCCCACGTCCGCGAGCTGCGACGAGGAGGCATCCTCGACGAGTCCGAGTGCACCTCAGTGCTGGCCGCGATCGACGAGCTGGACGCGGACGTCCGCGCCGGCCGGGTCGCGCCGACGCCGGACGACGAGGACGTGCACACCTTCATCGAGCGGGTCCTGCTCCAGCGGCTCGGCCCGCTCGGCGGCAAGGTCAGGGCCGGCCGGTCGCGCAACGACCAGGCCGCCAACGACCTGCGCCTGTTCCTCCGGGACCGGGTGCGCACGATCGTCGCCGAGGTGGCCGACCTGCAGGACGCCCTGATCGCCCAGGCGCGGCAGCACGTCCGGTCGATCGCTCCGGGATTCACGCACCTGCAGCCGGCGCAGCCGGTGGTGTTCGCCCACCAGCTCCTCGCCCACGCGCAATCCTTCTCCCGGGACGTCGAGCGCTTGCAGGACTGGGACCGGCGCAGCGCCCGCTCGCCGCTGGGCGCGGCGGCGTTGGCCGGTTCCTCCGTCGCGGTGCGGCCGGAGCTCTCGGCGGCCGAGCTCGGGTACTCGGCGCCGTGCGAGAACTCCATCGACGCCGTCGCCAGCCGCGACCACGTCGCCGAGTTCCTGTTCGCCACCTCGATGCTCGCGGTCAACGTGTCGCGGTTGGGCGAGGAGGTCTGCCTGTGGACCTCGCGGCAGTTCGGCTGGGTCGTGCTCGACGACGGGTTCTCCACCGGCAGTTCGATCATGCCGCAGAAGAAGAACCCCGACATCGCCGAGCTCGCCCGCGGCAAGGCGGGGCGCTTGCTCGGCGACCTGGCCGGGTTGATGGCGGTGCTGAAGTCCCTGCCGCTGGCCTACAACCGCGACCTCGCCGAGGACAAGCGGGCCGCGCTGGACAGCGTCGACACGTTGGCGCTGGTGCTGCCCGCGATGGCGGGCATGGTGCGCACGATGCGGGTCGACGTGGACGTGCTGCGCGAGCAGGCCACCGACGGGTTCACGCTCGCCACCGAGGTGGCGGATTGGCTTGCGGAGCAAGGAGTTCCGTTCAGCGAGGCGCACGAGGTCACCGGAGCCCTGGTGCAGCTGTGCGAGGACCGGGGCGTCGAGCTGGAGGACGTGACGGACGCCGACCTGCGGTCCGTGGACGAGCGGCTGACGCCCGCGGTGCGTGATCGGCTGACGCCGGAGGCGGCCGTGGCGGCCCGCACCGGCTACGGCGGGACCGCTCCGGACCGGGTCGTCGAGCAGATCGACCGGCTGGCGGCCGTCACGGCCGCGCAGCGCGCGTGGTCCGCCGCGTACGAGGGGCCGAGGTCATGAGTAGCCCTGTGTCAACCTCAGCCCTCCTCAACCGCACCCCAGGGGACCGTGACGCAAACCGGCCACGAGAAACCACGCAACGGGAGATCGGGCTGAACGCAACCGCCACTGTGAATCGCGGAGAGGCGGACCAGTCATGAGCCCGCTGCACCAGGTCGAGTCCGCGACGGCGGCGGGCGCGGACTGGGAAACGGTGCCGCGCAAGCACTTCGGCCGCTGGGTCGCCGCGGTCGTCGTGCTGGCGGGCGTCGCCTGGTTCGCGCATTCCTTCGCCAACGCGCAGATCGAGTGGTCGGTGGTCCGCGAGTACCTCACCGCACCCGTGCTGCTCAAGGGCTTGGTGCTCACGATCGTCCTGACGATCGTGGCGATGGTGCTGGGGATCGTCCTCGGCGTCGTCGTCGCGGTGATGCGGCTGTCGAAGAACCCGATCACCAGCGGCGTCGCCTGGGTCTACGTGTGGATCTTCCGCGGGACCCCGGTGTACCTGCAGCTGCTGATGTGGTTCAACCTGGCGCTGATCTTCCCGGTGGTCTCGATCCCGGGCATCTACACCGGCCGCACGGTCGAGCTGGTGACACCGTTCGTCGCCGCCGCGCTCGGCCTGGGCATCAACCAGGGCGCCTACACCAGCGAAGTGGTGCGCGCCGGGATCCTGTCCGTCGACGAGGGGCAGCTGGAGGCGGCGCGGGCGATCGGAATGACGCGGCTGAAGGCGTTGCGGCGGATCGTGCTGCCGCAGGCGATGCGCGTGATCATCCCGCCGGTGGGCAACGAGACGATCAGCATGCTGAAGACGACGTCGCTCGCGTCGGCCGTGGGCGTCACCGAGATCGTGCTGGAGGCGCAGCACATCTACTTCGTCAACAACCGGATCATGGAGCTGCTCATCGTCTGCGCCATCTGGTACCTGGCCGCCGTGTCGGTGTTGTCCGCGCTGCAGTTCTACCTCGAACGGCACTACGCGCGCGGGGCCACGAGCCGCGCGCTGCCGCCCACCCCGCTGCAGCGGTTGCGGGCAGCCGTGCTGCGGCAGAAAGCAGGTGCGTGATGACTGCATTGGTGCGGGCCGAGGGCGTGCACAAGAGCTTCGGCGACCTGCAGGTCCTCAAGGGCATCGACCTGGAGGTCGCCGACGGCGAGGTGCTGTGCCTGCTCGGGCCCTCCGGGTCGGGCAAGAGCACCTTCCTGCGCTGCATCAACCACCTGGAGCAGATCAGCCGCGGCCGGATCTGGGTCGGCGACCAGGTCATCGGCTACGAGCCGCGCGGCGGGAAGCTCCACGAGCTGGGCGAGCGGTCCGTCGCCCGGCAGCGGCAGTCCGTCGGCATGGTCTTCCAGCGCTTCAACCTCTTCCCGCACCTGACCGCGCTGGAGAACGTGATCGAGGGCCCGGTCCAGGTCAAGCGGGAAACGAAGGCCACGGCCGTCGCCCGGGCCGAGGGGCTCCTGGCCCGGGTGGGGCTGGCCGACAAGCGCGACGCGTATCCGCGGCAGCTCTCGGGCGGCCAGCAGCAGCGGGTGGCGATCGCGCGGGCGCTGGCGATGGAGCCGTCCCTGCTGCTGTTCGACGAACCCACTTCGGCGCTGGACCCCGAGCTCGTCGGCGAGGTCCTCGAAGTGATGAAGGACCTGGCGAAGTCGGGCCTGACGATGATCGTGGTGACCCACGAGATCGGCTTCGCCCGCGAGGTCGCCGACCGGGTCGCGTTCATGGACGCCGGCGCGATCGTCGAGATCGGCGCGCCCGGCGCCGTGCTCGACCACCCCGAACACCCCCGCACCCGAGCATTCCTGCAGCGGGTTCTCTGACCTCCGAATCGTCGAAAGAGGTAGTCATGCTTCGAAAAGGCTCCAGGGTGCTCACCGCCGCGCTGCTCGCCGGGCTGCTCGGCACGGCGGGCTGCGCGGGCGGCAGCACCAACACCGGCGCATCGAACGGCAGCGGGTTGCCGGATGTCGTGGCGCAGTCCGGGACGATCCGGATCGGGATGTCCCCGGACCTGCCGCCGATGGAGTTCCGCGACGAGGCGACCGGCCAGGTGGTCGGCGTCGACGTCGAGATCGCCAACGCCATGGCGCAGCAGCTCGGCGTCAAGGCCGAGTTCGTCGAGCAGCCCTTCGACCAGCTGCTCAACTCCGTGGCCACCGGCCGCGTCGACATCGTCATGTCCGGGCTGTCGGACACCACCGAGCGGCAGAAGACGGTCGACTTCGTCGACTACTTCCTCTCCCGCGCCCAGTTCTACTCGCTGCAGGAGCGCGCCGCGGAGTTCACCTCGCCGGAATCGTTGTGCGGCAAGAAGCTCGCGGTGAGCAAGAAGACCGACTACTACCTGATGGTGCAGAAGTACGACGCGGAAACGTGCGTCGGCAAGGGACTCCCGCCGATCGAGCTGCTGCCGACCGACTCGGGATCGGCTGCCCGCCTGCAGCTGGAGCAGCGCCGCGCCGACGTCGCGGTGCAGAGCGGCGAGAACCTGGCGTTCTTCGAGAAGAAGGACCCGGCGAAGTTCGAAACCGTCCTGGAACCGCTGCCCGGCAAGCCCTTCGGCGTGGTGGTCAAGAAGGGCGACCAGCAGATGGCCGCCGCGGTGCAGAAGGCCCTGACCGCGGTGGTCGACAACGGCTCCTACCAGTCGATTCTGGACAAGTGGGGCCTGGGCTACGGGGCGACCCGGCCGGTGGTCAACGGCGTCAAGCCGTGAGCGGTGGCCGGTTGGTCTGGCGGGGCGGCGCCCGGGTGGCCGTCGCCCTCGCCTTCGACCTCGACGGGCCGACCGGGACCGCCATGCTCGACGGCAGCATCTGGCGGAAACCGGAGTACTTCACCCTCGGCTCGTACGGCCCGTGGCGGGCGCTGCCGCGGATCCTCGACCTCCTCGTCAACGAGCCCGGGCACCCGGCCGACGTCTTCGCCCGGCTGACCGGAGGTGGTTCCGATGCCTGAGCCCACCGCGAGCCGCCTCGGCGGGTTCATCGCCGGAACCGCCTTCGCGGACCTCCCCGGCAGCGTCGCGGCGAAGGCCAAGCGGCACCTCCTCGACACCCTCGGCGCGGCCCTGGCCGGTGCCAGGACACCGGAAACGGCCGCGATCACCGCGGCCCTCACCACCCCGACCGCCGCAGGAGCCGCGATCTGGGGAACCGGCCTGCTCGCGACGGCTCGCGACGCCGCGCTGGCCAACGGTGTGGCGGCGCACGCGCTGGAACTCGACGACACCGGCGGCTGCGACCACTCCGGAGCGGTCGTCGTGCCCGCAGCCCTGGCCGCCCTTTCGCTGACGGACCGAGCCGTTCCCGGCGCGGAACTGCTGGTCGCGATCGTCCTCGGCTACGACCTGGCCCGGCGCGCGCTGGAGGGCTGCGGCGGTTACCAGGAGCACAACCAGGCGGGCTGGCACTCCACCGGCACCTGCGGCCCCTTCGGTTCGGCCGCCGCAGCAGCCCGCATCCTCGCGCTGTCCCCGGAACAATGCTCCGCGGCCGTCGGTTTCGCCGCCTCGATGAGCGGTGGCCTCTGGGCGTTCGTCCACAATGGTGCCTTGAGCAAGCGGCTGCACGCGGGCCGGGCCGCGGAAGCCGGTGTCGCCGCGGCCGTGCTCGCCGGAAGCGGAATCCCTGGCCCGGTCCACGCCCTCGACGATGTCTGGGGCGGATTCCTCAGCACCTTCGCGCCGGCCACAGCCGAGCACGCCGCACTCACCGACGGGCTCGGCGAGCAGTGGCGGATCCAGCGGTGCGCCATCAAGCCCCACGCGTCGTGCCGCGGCACGCACTCGGCCATCGACGCCGTCGCGCACCTCATGCGCGACCACGGCCTGCGCGCCGACGAGATCCGCGAGGTGCGCGTCAGGCTCAGCCCGTTCCTGGCCGACATGTGCGGCGGCCGCGACACGCGAACCCTCGGCACGGCGCAGCTCAGCCTGCCGTACGCGGTCGCCGCTCAGATCGCGTTCGGCGTCGCGGACCTCGCGGCGTACGGCCCGGAGCAACGTCGTGACGAGCGGGTGCGCGCTATCATGAATTCCGTTGTGCTCGAAGTGGATTCGTCGATGCCGGCGTCCGAAGAACCGGTCATCGGCCTGGTCACCGAAGACGCCGGCTACCAGTACCGCGTCACGGATCCGCTGGGCTCGCCCACCAACCCGATCGGCGACGAAGCCCTGATCACCAAGTTCCGCCGGCTCGTCCCGGAACCGACCGCGGAGCGCCTGGTCGACACCGTGCTGCGCCTCGACGCACTGCCGGACGCCCGGCTGCTGCTGGACGAGCTTGTCTGAACGGTGGTTTCAGAATGGCGGGGCGGGCACCCGTGGGACGTTGCCGCCTGGCCCGCGAGACGGCGATTTCGCGCGAAATCGCCACTTCGCCTGAGGGCCGGGCGGCGATTTCGCGCGAAATCG
>NZ_JBSGJZ010000067.1:0-35624 GCF_053605825.1 Saccharopolyspora sp. NPDC003752
ACACGCGTCGGCGCACCAGCGGTCCCCGAGCCTGGTCACGGGCCGTGAGCACGGCGGCGAATCCGCTGGGCGGCCGTGCGGGGAGGAACGCCGATTTCGCGCGAAACCGCCGTCCCGCGTGCCTGGCGGTGCCGGTTTCGCGCGAAACCGCCGTAAGGCGTCGCCGCACCGGTGCGCAGGACGCGTGCTCACCGCTCACTCCCCGAACCGGTAGCCGAAGCCGCGGATCGTCACCAGCAGCTCCGGACGGCCCAGCTTGGCGCGCAGCTGCGCGATGTGCACGTCCAGGGACCGCGAGACCGCCAGGTAGGCATCGCCCCAGACCTCGTCCATCAGGCGCTGCCGGTTCACCGCGCTGCCCGCCTCGCCGGCCAGCACCGCGAGCACGTCGAACTCCTTCGGCGTCAGCTCCACGTCGCGGTCGCCGACCCGCACCCGGCGGGTCCGCAGGTCCACCAGCACGTCGCCGACCCGGACCTCGTCGGCGGCCGCGGCCGCCGGGCGACCGCGCCGGGCCACCGCCTCGATGCGGGCCAGCAGCTCCGCCATCCGCACCGGCTTGACCAGGTAGTCGTCCGCGCCGGAACGCAGGCCGCGGACCACCATCCGCTCCTCGCCGCGGGCGGTCAGCACCACCACCGGGATCGGCCCGACCCGGCGCAGCTTCCGCAGCACGTCCAGGCCGTCGGCGTCCGGCAGCCCCAGGTCGAGCAGCACCAGGTCGTGATCCCGGTGCCGGGTCAGCGCGTCCGCGCCGCGCGAGACCCGGGTGGGCTGGTGGCCGTGCGCGGCGAGGACGTCGACGAGCGCATCCGCCACGCCGTCGTCGTCCTCGACGAGAAGCACGCGCACCAGCCACCTCCGAAAGCTCCGCTCCGAGTATGGCGACGCGCCGGATCAGGCCTCCAGACGGGAGTCCTTCGATGTCTCGCGCATCCGCAGGTACACGACCAGCGAGATCAGCACGCAGCCCGAGACGTACCAGAAGAACACCTGCTCCATGCCCGCCGTCTTCAGCCACAGCGCCACGTACTCCGAGGTGCCGCCGAAGATCGCCACCGTCAGCGCGTAGGGCAGGCCGACGCCGAGCGCGCGGATGTTGGTCGGGAACAGCTCCGCCTTCACGATCGCGTTGATCGAGGTGTAGCCGGTGACGATCACCAGACCGCCCAGCATCAGCGCGAACGCCGCGACCGGGTTCTGCGTCGAGCCGAGCAGCGTCATGATCGGCACGGTCAGCACCGTGCCGCAGACGCCGAAGGCCAGCAGCAGCCAGCGGCGGCCGATGCGGTCCGACAGCGCGCCCGCCAGCGGCTGCAGGAACAGGAACACCAGCAGCGCCAGGAAGTTGATCCAGGCCACGGTGCCCTTGTCGATGCCCGAGGTCGCCACCATGTACTTCTGCAGGTAGGTCGTGTACGTGTAGAACGCCACGGTGCCGCCGAGGGTCAGGCCGACGACGAGCAGGCACTCCTTGGGGTGCTGCAGCAGCGCCCTGACGGTGCCGCGCGACTGGTTGCCCTCCGAGGTCTTCTTGTAGCTCTCGGTCTCGTCCATGCCGCGGCGCAGCCACATCACGATCACCGCGCCGACCGCGCCGATCGCGAACGGGATCCGCCACCCCCACGAATCCATCTGCTCGTTGGTGAGCACCAGGAGCAGCACGATCTGCACGCCCAGCGCGGTGAGCTGCCCGGCGACGAGCGTGACGTACTGGAAGCTGGAGTAGAAGCCGCGCTTGCTCGCGGTCGCGACCTCCGACAGGTAAGTCGCCGACGTCGCGTACTCGCCGCCGACCGAGAGGCCCTGCACCAGCCGCGCGAACACGAGCAGCAGCGGCGCGGCGAGGCCGATCGTGTTGTAGCCCGGCGTCAGCGCGATCACCAGCGAGCCGCAGGCCATCAGCGTCACCGAGAGCGTCAGCGCGGCGCGGCGGCCGAAGCGGTCCGCGTAGCGGCCGAGCAGCCAGCCGCCGAGCGGGCGCATCAGGAAGCCGATGGCGAACACGCCCGCGGTGTTGAGCAGCTGGGCGGTCAGGTCGCCCTTCGGGAAGAACGCCGCCGCGAAGTACACGCTGAACGCGGTGTAGGCGTACCAGTCGTACCACTCGATCAAGTTGCCGATCGAGCCGCGAATGACGTTGGCGACCACCCGGCGCTCGCCACCGGAGCGCGCCGCAGCGTCGCGGCCGTGCACCTCAGTTGACATCCGTCCTCCTCCTAGTGAACGGACTCACAGTGCGGAGGCGGGGGATCGACAACAAGAACGGCGGCGTTTCCTTTACGTCTGGTTAACGTGATGCCAACGTGGATGATCACGCTGTGCGGTCGGTGGTTCGTGCGTGTTCCGGAGCGCTGCAGCACTCCGGAACACGCACGACCCCTGGACGAGAGGAGCCTGTCGGAATGCTGCGATCGGGAGGGCTCGACGCGATCGTCGACGTCGACGGGGTGCGGGTCGGGCACGAGCAGCGGCTCGACGAGCACTGGGCCACCGGCACCAGCGTGGTCCTGGTGCCGGAGGGCGCGACGGCGGCGGTGGACGTGCGCGGCGGCGGCCCCGGAACGCGCGAGACGGATGTGCTCGAACCGAGCCACCTGGTGCAGCAGGTGCACGGCGTGGTCCTCACCGGCGGCAGCGCCTACGGCCTGGCGGCGGCCGACGGGGTGATGCGCTGGCTCGGCGAGCGCGGGCACGGCGTGCGGGTCGGCGCCGACCCGTCGCACGTGGTTCCGGTGGTGCCGGGCGCGGTGATCTTCGACGTGCCGATGAGCGACTGGGGCAACCGGCCCGACGCCGGGTTCGGCCACCGGGCCTGCGAGAACGCGACCCGCACCGAGGCCCGGCAGGGCAACGTCGGGGCGGGCACCGGCGCGGTCGTGGGCACGGTGAAGGGCGGCATCGGCACGGCCAGCGCCGTGCTGGACGACGGCACCACCGTCGGCGCGCTCGTGGCCGTCAACGCGGCCGGCTCGGCGATCGACCCGGACACCGGCCTGCCGTGGATCCCGACGCCCGGCCTGCGCCCGCCCGATCCCGCCGAGGTCGAAGCGGGCCGGCGGCTGTTCGGGAAGCGCCCCGGGCGGCGCGGCCCGGTCGAGCGGCCGCTGAACACCACGATCGGCGTGGTCGCCACCGACCTGGAGCTTTCGAAGGCCGAGTGCCGGCGGCTGGCGGTCGCCGCGCAGGACGGGCTGGCCCGCACCGTCCGGCCGGCGCACCTCCTGGTCGACGGCGACACGATGTTCGCGCTGGCCACCGGCACCGGAGCCGCCCTGCCCGCGCCGGGCGAACCGGACTGGGCGGCGCGGCTGGACGCGGTGTGCGCGGTCGCGGCCGACGTCGTCGCGCGGGCGATCGTGCGCGGCGTGCTGGCCGCCGAACCGGTGGATGAGGTGACTTCCTACACGCGCCTCTACCCCTCGGCGCGGGAATGAATCATCGTGTACCTGCGTTTTCGCCCGACGAAGCCGCACCGGTAGCGGGATCTTCCACATCGTGGGAGGCCGGTGCCTCACCTACTAGGATGGTTGCTGTGCTGGTGATCCGACGCGACCTGGTCGATGCGATGGTCGCGCATGCCCGACGGGACCACCCGGACGAGGCGTGCGGCGTGATTACCGGCCCGGAAGGGTCGGACCGCCCGACGCGCCTGATCGAGATGATCAACGCCGAGCGTTCGCCCACCTTCTACCGGTTCGACTCCGCCGAACAGCTGAAGGTGTGGCGCGAGATGGACGAGCGGGACGAGGAGCCGGTGGTCATCTACCACTCGCACACCTCGACCGAGGCGTACCCATCGCGCACGGACGTCTCCTACGCCTCGGAGCCCAACGCGCACTACGTGCTCGTGTCCACCCGGGACCCGAAGACCCATGAGCTGCGTTCCTACCGGATCCTCGACGGTCAGGTGACCGAGGAGCCGGTGGAGGTCGTGGAGTCGTACATGTTCGCCCACACCGGTGCCGACGAGGTCCCAGACCTCGACTGAGCCGCGGCTCGCCCACCAGTGTTCGCGTCCCGATCCCAACGAAGTCCTTCGTGGACAGGAGGTTCCCCAATGGCAATCAAGGTTTCGATCCCCACCATCCTGCGCACCCACACCGGCGGCGAGAAGTCCGTCGAGGCCAAGGGCAACACCGTGGCCGAGGTGATCAACGACCTCGACAGCAACTTCAACGGCCTGAAGGACCGCCTGGTCAAGGAAGGCAATCTGCACCGCTTCGTCAACGTCTACGTCAACGACGAGGACGTGCGCTTCGCGGGCGGCCTGGAGGCCAAGGTCGCCGACGGCGACAGCGTCACCATCCTCCCGGCCGTCGCCGGCGGCATGCGCTGACGGAAATCTGCGGGACCCGCGCCGCACGGCGCGGGTAGCGGAACCTCAGAGGCCTTCTCCCGGCCCCGGCATGGGGGCCGTCCTGAGCGGGAAGGCCTCTGGGAACCCGCGGCGATGCCGGTCGCGAGGTCCGGGCGGCCCGGCACGTGGAGCTCCGCGCCTCGCGGGCGCGGAAGAACTCCACCCGCAGCAGGACATTCCCTCCTGGCGGAGGGCGAGGAGGAGACGCACCGTGGCTCGTTACGACTCGTTGCTGGACGCGCTCGGTGACACCCCGCTGGTGGGGCTGCCCCACCTGTCACCGGCGCCGGACGTCCGGCTGTGGGCCAAGCTGGAAGACCGCAACCCGACCGGTTCGATCAAGGACCGGGCGGCGCTGGCCATGATCGAGGCGGCCGAGAAGGAAGGCCGGCTCACCCACGGCTGCACGATCCTGGAGCCGACCTCCGGCAACACCGGGATCTCGCTGGCGATGGCGGCCAAGCTCAAGGGCTACGGCCTGGTCTGCGTGATGCCGGAGAACACCTCGGAGGAACGCCGCCAGCTGCTGCAGGCATACGGGGCGCGGATCGTCTCCTCGCCCGCGGCCGGCGGCTCGAACCAGGCGGTGGCGGTGGCCAAGGAACTGGCCGAGCAGAACCCGGACTGGGTGATGCTCTACCAGTACGGCAACCCGGCCAACGCCGAAGCGCACTTCCGCACCACCGGACCGGAGATCCTGCGCGACCTGCCGACGGTGACGCACTTCGTGGCCGGGCTGGGCACCACCGGAACCCTGGTCGGGGTCGGCCGCTACCTGCGCCAGCAGAAGCCGGACGTGCAGATCGTCGCGGCGGAACCGCGCTACGGCGAGCTGGTCTACGGCCTGCGCAACCTCGACGAGGGCTTCGTGCCGGAGCTGTACGACCCGGACGTGCTGACGCGCCGGTTCTCGGTCGGCTCCTACGACGCGCTGCGCCGCACCCGCCAGCTGCTGGAGAGCGAAGGCATCTTCGCGGGCATCTCCACCGGCGGTGTGCTGCACGCGGCGCTGACGATCGCGGAAAAGGCTGCGGCAGAAGGAGAATCGGCGGACATCGCGTTCGTGGTGGCGGACGCGGGCTGGAAGTACCTCTCGACGGGCGCCTACAGCGGCACCCTCGACGAGGCGGCCCAACGCCTCGAAGGCCAACTCTGGGCGTAAGCCCGGCGGACGAGCTCCCCGAGGAGCACCTCTGCCCCGCCAGGTCAAAGGTGTTCCCCACCCGCGTCGTTGCACAGTTTCAATGAGGTTTTTCCAACCTCGTTCTGCGTGGCGGTGCGGGTGGCGGAACCTCAGAGGCTCCCTGGTCTGTGGGTGCCCCTCCTGATGTATGTCCAATACACGGCGGAGGGGCCGTCCTCGCCAGGAAGCCTCTGAGAACCCGCGGCGGTGCGAGCTGCGTAGGTGGGCTATGCGCCTGCGGCGCATGCGACACCTCATCGACGTGTGGCTTTGCGACCCGCGGTTGCGGGCCGACCAGGATGAAAAAGGCTCAATTGAAACTGTGGAACAGTTTCAATTGAAACCTCCCTCCAAGGGTCCGCAATTTCCATTGAAATCGAAGAAGTTGTCCACATCCTCCGGTGTGTCGGACCCACGACACGCCGAAGACTGTGGACAACCCGCAATTTCCATTGAAATTGAACCTTCGATTTCAATGGAAATTGCGGTGTACGGGTCGGGAGTCTGGTGGGTCAGCCGGTGAAGGCGAAGGGGCGGGTGCCGGTGCCGATGTTCGGGAGGACCAGCAGGGCGCCGTCCGCCTCGGCCGGGTCCGGGACGCCGTCGCGGGCCGTTGTGACGTACAGGTCCGTGAGGTCCGGGCCGCCGAAGCAGCAGTCCGTCGGGCGGCGCGCCGGCAGCGGGATCGTCCGCTCCAGCTCGCCTTCCGCGGTGTAGCAGCGAATTTCGCCCCGGTCGCGCACCACGACCCAGATCCGGCCCGCGTCGTCGACGCACAGGCCGCCCGGTTCGCCGTCGACGTCGCAGAGCGCCCGGTGGTTGCCGGCCGCACCGGCGACGAGGTCGAAGTCCAGCACGTCGATGCGCCGCGCCGCGCCGTCCGACAGGTACATCCGGGTGTCGTCCGGGCTCCAGCCGATGCCGTGCCCGGCGACCAGGTCGGGCACCGCGATCTTCGCCGCGCCGTCCGCCGTCACGCGGGCCAGCCAACCCCCGGTGCCCAGCGTCGTCGCCCACAGCCGGCCCTTGCGGTCGATCGTCGTCGCCCCGGCCTGGACGCCGTCGCGGGCCCAGTAGGCCAGCCAGGTGCGCTGTTCACCGCCGGCGTCGTACAGGGCGATGCCTTCGGCCAGGTGCAGCACCAGCCCGCCGCGGCTGCGCGGTTTCGCGGCGCCGACCTGCTGGGGCAGCCCCATCACGTGATCGGCCTGCCCGGGCACGTAGCGGTGCGCGGTGTGGGCGGGCGCGTCGGTCCAGAGCAGCGTGTCGGTGCCGACGTCCCAGGTCGGTGCTTGTCCGGACCGCGCCTCCGCGGGCACCGCGATGTCGACCTGGGCTTGCACGAGGCACCTTTCGGGGGACGATCACGACGATCCGGGACTTTACGGGGCGACTCTTGCTGATCATGGCTCGGCCTCGGTGACGTGCGACGCACGGCAAATATCGGGGTCATCCCCGAGACCTGGGGGGATTCCGCCGCGTAACCTCGTTGGTGTGAACCGACTGCCTGAACGCCGCCGGGCACGAGTGCTGCCCCAGAATCCGCTGCGAGCCGCTGTCGGGATGCTCATCGCCGTCGCGGCGCTCTACGGCATCGAGTTCTACGACGCCGCGACCCCTGCTTCGAGCCTCGACGCCTACGGCATCGAGCCGCGGGACGTCGACGGCCTGGGCGGCATCGTGTGGGCGCCGCTGCTGCACGCCGGGTGGGGACACCTGTGGGCGAACACGCTGCCGTTCCTGGTGCTCGGCTGGCTGGTGCTGGCCGGCGGGCTGCGGCAGTTCATCGCGGTGACCGCGACGGTCTGGATCGTCGGCGGCATCGGCACCTGGCTGGTCGGCGCGCCCGGGGTGCACGTCGGCGCGTCCGGCGTGATCTTCGGCTGGATGGTGTTCCTGCTGCTGCGCGGCTTCTTCCAGCGCAGCTTCGCGCAGATCCTGGTCGCGGTGGCGCTGTTCTTCTACTGGGGCGGCATGTTGTGGGGCGTGCTGCCCGGCCAGCCCGGCATCTCCTGGGAGGGCCACCTATTCGGCGCGCTGGGTGGGGTGCTCGCGGCCTGGATGGTGGCGCGCAGCACTCGTCGGCAGGTCGCCGAACCCGCGCCTGGCAAACTGGCCGAGTGACTGACGCCCCGATCGGGATCTTCGACTCCGGCCTCGGTGGGCTGACCGTGACCCGAGCGGTCATGGACCAGTTGCCGGCCGAAACGGTGCACTACGTCGGCGACACCGCCAACGCCCCGTACGGCCCGATGCCGCTGGCCGAGATCCGCGCCCGCACCCTCGCGATCACCGACTCGCTGGTCGACGAGGGCGTGAAGATGCTGGTGATCGCCTGCAACACCGCGTCGGCGGCCTGCCTGCGCGACGCCCGGGAGCGGTACGAGATCCCGGTGGTCGAGGTGGTCCTGCCCGCGGTGCGGCGGGCCGTGGCGACGACCCGCAACGGCCGGGTCGGCGTGATCGGCACCAAGGCCACCATCCACTCCCGCGCCTACGACGACGCGTTCACCGCCGCCCGGGACATCACGCTCACCACGGTCGCGTGCCCGCGCTTCGTGGAGTTCGTCGAGCGCGGCATCACCAGCGGCAGGCAGATCCTCGGCCTGGCGCAGAGCTACCTGGACCCGCTGCAGCAGGCCGACGTCGACACCCTGGTGCTCGGCTGCACGCACTACCCGATGCTCACCGGCGTGCTGCAGCTCGCGATGGGCGACCACGTGACGCTGGTCTCCAGCGCGGAGGAGACGGCCAAGGACGTGCTGCGGGCGCTCACCGAGAACGACCTGCTCGCGGACCCGGAGACGGTGCCCGAGCACGAGTTCCGGGCTACTGGCGCGCCGGACCGGTTCGCCCGGTTGGCGGCTCGCTTCCTGGGTCCGGCCGTGGTGGCCGATGCCGTTCGGCCGCTCACCGTGTCAAGCTCCATCGCATGAAGCTGACGATCCTCGGTTGTTCCGGCAGCTTTCCCGGCCCGGACTCGCCGTCGTCCGGATACCTGCTGGAGTCCGGCGGCACGCGCATCGCGCTCGACCTCGGCAACGGCACGCTCGGCGCGATGCAGCGGTTCGTCGACCCGTTCCAGCTCGACGCGGTGTTCTTCAGCCACCTGCACCCGGACCACTGCGCGGACTTCGCCGCGCTGACGGTGCTGCGGCGCTACCACCCGAACCCGCCGCACGACCCGACCGCGCGGCGGCTGCGGGTGATCGCGCCCGAGAACGCCCCGGAGCGGTTCGCGGCCCTCTACGCGCCGGACGCGGCCGAGCGGGCCGAGACCGATCTGTCCGATGTGTTCGAGTTCACCCCGATCGCGGCGGAGCCGGTGCGCGTCGGCCCGTTCGAGGTGCAGGCGGTGCCCATGGCGCACCTGTGCGCGTCGTGGGGATTCCGCGTGGCGGCCGAGGGCAAGGTGCTGGCCTACACCGGTGACACCGGGCCGTGCCCGCAGCTGACCGAGCTCGCCGCGGACGCCGATGTGCTGCTGTCGGAGGCGTCCTGGGCGGACTTCCCGGACGCGCCCGAGGGCGTGCACCTGTCCGGGCGCCAGGCGGCCGAGGTGGCGAAGGCGGCCCGAGCCCGCCGCCTGCTGCTCACGCACATCGTGCCGTGGGCGGACCGCGAGGAGATCCTCGCCGAGGCGAAGGCGGCGTTCGACGGCCCGACCGAGCTCGTCGCCGCCGACCGCACCTACGACGTCTAGGCACCCGCGACGGGTCCGCTGCCGGGCGGGCTTAGGGTTGGGGGCGTGGCACGAGCGGATGGGCGGAGCGACGACCAGCTCCGAGAGGTGCGGATCACGCGCGGATACCAGGACTGGCCGGCTGGTTCGGTGCTGGTGGAGTTCGGCAAGACCCGGGTGTTGTGCGCGGCCAGCGTCCAGGAGGGCGTCCCGCGCTGGCGGACCGGCTCCGGGCTCGGCTGGGTGACCGCCGAGTACGCGATGCTGCCGTCGTCGACGAACACCCGCAGCGCCCGCGAGTCGGTGAAGGGCCGCATCGGCGGCCGCACGCACGAGATCAGCCGGCTGATCGGCCGCTCGCTACGGGCCTGCATCGACCTGGCGGCGCTCGGCGAGAACACCATCACGCTGGACTGCGACGTGATCCAGGCCGACGGCGGCACCCGCACCGCCGCGATCACCGGCGCCTACGTGGCGCTGGCCGACGCGGTGACGTGGCTGGGCGCGGCCGGTCGCCTGTCCGACCCGAAGCCGCTGTCCTGCTCGGTCGCGGCGGTGAGCGTCGGCGTGGTGGACGGCCGGGTGCGGCTGGACCTGCCCTACGAGGAGGACTCCCGCGCCGAGGTGGACATGAACGTGGTGGCCACCGACCACGGCACCCTGGTGGAGGTGCAGGGCACCGGCGAGGGCGCCACCTACACGCGGTCCACGATGGACAAGATGATCGACTTCGCGCTGGACGGCTGCGCCAAGCTGGCCGAGCTCCAGTCGGCGGCGCTGGCCGAGCCCTACCCGGGCGAACTCCCGGGGAGCGCGGCATGACGCGAGTGCTGCTGGCCACCCGGAACCAGAAGAAGCTGGTGGAACTGCGCCGGATCCTCGCCGCCGAGGGCGTGACCGGAGTGGAGGTCATCGGCCTGGCCGACGTCCCGGAGTTCCCGGAGGCGCCGGAGACGGGCGCGACGTTCGAGGAGAACGCGGTGGCCAAGGCCGCGGACGCGGCGAAGGCCACCGGCCTGCCGGCGATCGCGGACGATTCGGGCATCGCGGTCGACGCGCTCAACGGGATGCCGGGAGTCCTGTCGGCCCGCTGGTCGGGCGAGCACGGGGACGACCAGGCGAACCTGGACCTGCTGCTGGGCCAGCTCGCGGACGTCCCGGACGAGCGCCGCGGGGCGGCGTTCGTGTCGGCGTCGGCGCTGGTGCTGCCGGACGGCGCGGAAACCGTGGTGCGCGGCGAGTGGCGGGGCACGGTGATCCGGGAAGAGCGCGGGGCCAACGGCTTCGGCTACGACCCGATCTTCGTCCCGGAAGGCGAAACCCGGACCAGCGCGGAGCTGTCGCCGGAGGAGAAGGACGCGGACTCCCACCGAGGCCGGGCACTGCGCCTCCTCCTCCCGGCCATCCGCGAACTCGCGGGCTAGAGCGCGCGGTCAGACCCGGCGGACGGTGCCGGGTCGCAACAGCGGGATGCCCTTCACCCGGTCCTTCGCGCCCACGATCACCCGGATGTCGCGTCCGGCCATCGGTGACAGGTCGAGGCCGGGGCGGGTGCCGCGGAGGTGCACGGTGCGCAGGCGCGGCATCCGCCGCAACGCCTCCACGCTGGTCAACGACGGGCAGTCGATGATCTCCAGGCGCCGGAGGTCCGGCAGTGCGCCCAGCGCCGCGAGGTCGGTGATCCAGCACCTGTTGAACAGGACCCGCCGCAGCTCGGGGAACGACTCGTAGGTGCGGTCGAAGACGTCTGCGGTCACGCAGTCGTGGATGTGCAGCTCCCGCAGGCGGGGCAGCGAGGTCAGGTCCGACAGGAAGCCGATCTTGCGCGGGTTCTGCAGGCTGAGCACCTCCAGGTCGGCGCTGTTGGTGATGGGTGCGTAGTCGGTCACCCCCTGCAGCTCGAACAGCCACAGCTCCCGCAGCCGTGGCAGGTTGTCCAGGAAGTCCAGCCGGTCCGGTCCGGGGCGCTGCGCGAAGAAGAGGTGCCGGAGCCCGGATAGTTCGCGCAGGACGTCGTGATCGGCCCAGCTCGTCGAGTTGCTCAGCAGCAGGTAGGTCAGCTCCGGGTGGTCGCGCAGCGGGCGCAGCGACACCGGGGTGCGGCTGTAGGCGTTGATCGCGGAGATCGGCATGTCGCGCGGGAGGAATTCCAGGTCGTCGATCTCCTCCCGGATCCGCAGCGAAACCCGTTGCAGCGCGGCGACTTTCGCCAGGTGCGGTAGTTGGTCCAGGTTGCGCACCGCGAGGTGGCCGCCGTTCAGCGGGGCGTGCGCGAGCACTCGCTCGGCGAACGCCTGCGGCTCGAACAGCTCCCATGCCGCCGCGATCTCGTCCTGCACCTCGCCGCGCGGATCCACCGCGTACTCGGCGAGCCGCTCCAGCGCCGCCGGGCCGTTGATCAGCGCAGCCGTGCGCACGCACGCCACCGCCTGCGCCGCGGAGAGCTCTCCGGTGCGTTCGGGCAGGTAGCTCAGCAGGGCCTCGCCCACGGTCGCCAGGGACTGGCTCTCCCGGGTGTTGCGCGGCGGGACCAGGCTGCCGATCGCGGCCTCCAAGCGGTCCACCATGGACACCGGCAGGTCGTCGAGGGATTCCTGGCAGGTGGCGATCAGCAGCAGCAGGCGGCGGCGCTGCTTCACGTTCGACTGCTCCGCGCGGTCGAGCAGGCCGGTCAGCAGGTCCGCGCGACGCGGCCGCGTCAGCAGGCCCGCCGCCATGATCACGGTCTCCCGCCACTGGTCGGAGTGCGCGTTGTCCACCAGCAGCGGGACGTGCTCCTCCGCTGCGATCTCGCGCGCGGCGAGGAATTCCTGGAAGGTCCGGTGCACGAAGTCGATGCGGTCCTCGGCGGGTTCGCGGACGACCCCGCTGCGCTCCACCAGGTAGTCCAGGCAGTCCTCGGCCCGGCAGGTCACCCCGGGCATGGTCGGCAGCTTCCGCTCGATGCGGCGCAAGGCGTTGTCGCGGTCGATCTCCGCGCGGCCGTTGAGGTTCAGCCAGAACGCCAGGTCCTGCAGCAGCACCAGCTTCTGCGCGTAGGTCAGGTCGATCTCGTGCCGGATGCCGCGCAGGGATTCCCGCCGGACCAGCAGCATCTCCAGCGCCGCCTCGTAGAGGTTCTTGCGATCGCGCGGCAGGTCGCCGCCGCGATCGAGGTTCAACGCGCACAACATCGCGCACAGCAGCGGGCTGCGCGCCAGGTTGCGCAGGTGCGGACGGGCGTCGAGCTTCGCGATCAGGCCGCGCTGGTGGGCCCGGACCTCGGCCCGGTCGAACGGCAGCGCATCGACTTCGGAGTCGAGCAGCGCCTGGTGCCAGCGCCGCAGGAACTCGTGGACGTCGGAGGCGGTCATGTGCTCCAGATCGACCGCGGTGAAACCTTCGGCGCGCAGCCACGTGGTGCTCGCCGCGGCCGGTCGCGCGGTCACCACGACGGCGGTGCCCGGGTAGCTCTGCAGCACGTTGCCGAGCCAGTCGCGGACCCGGCCGCGCTCGTCCTCGACGAGCTCGTCCACGCCGTCGGCCAGCAGCAGCACCTCACCGGCGATCAGCCGCCGGTGCACCCAGCCGGCCGGGACCGGGCCGACCAGCGGGCTCCGCGGCTCGGACAGGAACTCCTCCGGGTGCGGCAGCGGGCGGTCGGCGTAGCTGCGGAGCTTGATCAGCACCGGCACGCGGCCGTTCCACTTCTGCAGCGCGCCGGTGAAGCCGTTGCGCGCGGCCTGCACCGCGATCCAGCGCAGCAGCGTGCTCTTGCCCGAACCGGCCTCCCCGCGCACCAGCGTGAGTTCGGCCCTGCTCAGCGCGGCTTCGACCCGCATCGACTCGTTGCGGTGCTTCTGCTGCGCGGACCACGGGTCGTTGCGGTGCCGTCCCTCGTCGACGCTGAGGCTGAGGTAGGCCACGGAAAGCCGGGTCTTGGGGCGGAAGTTGCGGATGCTGACGCCGATCAGCTCCAGGTCGTCGTTGTGCTTGGCGACGAGGTCGAGGTAGCGGGCGCGGAACTGCTCGTCGTGGTCGGCCCCGGCCGGTGCGTCCAGGCTGGTGACCGGTAATCGTGCCAGGATCCGGTCGATGCCGGACAGGACGGCGGATGCGCGCCGGAGGGTCTCCTCGGCCAGGCGCGAGTCGTATTCGGGCAGCTCGCGGACCAGGTGCACCAGTTGCACGCAGCTCTGGTCCAGGGCGCGATCGAACAGCGCTTGCGCGTCCGCACCGAGCCCGGCCCGGGCGGTTGCGTCGGGCACCTGGTCGCGGACGCGCATGGCGAGCGAGATCGGGTGCAGGTCCGCGCCGAGGAGCACGGCGTCGGAGAGGTCCGCGTCCGCAAGGGCGTCCACGACCGCATCGAGGGCGGCGAGGCGCTCGTTCTCCGCCAGCTCGGCGAATTCCCTCGCGCACAGCTCTTCCAGCTGTTCCCCGGCGAGCTCGCCGACCTCATCGAGCTTGCGGCGAAGTGCGCGGCGGTCCCGTTCGCGGAGCCCGCCGAAGCGCTGCGCGATCAGCTCGGTGAGCTCCGCACCTCGGCGGTTCTCCGTCTTCCTGCTGGTCAACCAGGCAGTGGCGACGTGCTTGACGACGGTTCCGCCGACGCGCAGGAAGGCCGTTTCGAGTCCGGACACGCCAACCCCCTCAGGCAGACTCCGCTGCCGATCTTCGCGGGAATCGCAGGTTTCGGACAAATCCGCTGGTCAACTGTGGTGGCCGGTGGCGCGGGAAAGGAGGGCTCGGCAGGGGCTGTGGTGCGCGCGGTGTGACGGGCGGTCGTCGTGACGGGACCCTCCACATCCGGATTCTGGGCAATTCCATTTAATTCGGATTTAGTGCGCCGATGCGACATCTCGTTGTTCTTGATCTTTTTCGCCCCTTGTTTCCGCGGCATTGGGGGAGTCGGATTTCTGAGTAGGGTGGGGTAATGAGCCGAGGTGTTCGACGGCGGGAATTCGTCCGTTTTCGGGTTTGTGTTGCTGGTGTTGTTCTCGGGGCATTGGTCGGGATTGCCGGCTGCTCCCCGGGCGGCGGTGGGCAGGGTGCCGCGCCGCCTCCGAAGCCGGCGCCGGTCGTCGACATCACGGCCGCCGGGGGCGACCAGGTGAACCCGACCACGCCGATCGACGTGCGGGTTCAGAACGGCAAGCTCACCGCCGTCACCGTGACCAATCCCGACGGCAAGCAGGTCGCCGGGCAGATGGCCGACGGTCAGACGGGCTGGCGCACCACCGAGGTGCTCGCCTACGACAAGGTCTACGACGTGGCCGCCACGGTCGTCGACGGCGACGGGAAGAGCACCACGCAGCACAAGGCGATCCACACGCTCGCCCCCGAGGCGCAGGCCTACCCGAGCGTGGTCCCGGCGCCCTCCACCCACGACTTCGGCGTCGGGCAGCCCATCGTCGTCCGGTTCGACCACGCCATCAAGGACCACGTCGCAGCGGAGAAGGCGCTGCAGATCAGCAGCGCTCCCGACCAGCCCGGCGGCTGGTACTGGATTTCCGACAAGGAAGTGCACTACCGGCCGCAGAACTACTGGCAGCCGGGCACCAAGATCACGTTGAAGATCAACCTCTACGGCGTGGACCTGGGCGGCGGGGTTTACGGGGAGACCGACCGCAGCATCGACTTCGCGGTGCACGATTCCTGGGTCGCGAAGGCCGACGGAAATACCGAGCAGATGCAGATCTTCCACAACGGTCAGCTCGTCAACACGATGCCCATCAGCATGGGCAAGGACATCACCCCGACCCACGTCGGCGCGCACGTCATCTCGGACAAGCACGAGAAGTACACGATGGACTCCTGCACGTACGGCGTGTGCCCGCCCGACCCGAAGGCGTACCGGTCCGACGAGTTCTTCGCCGAACGCATCTCCAACGACGGGGAGTTCGTGCACGAGAACCCGGCCAGCGTCGCGCAGCAGGGCAGCGCCAACGTCTCGCAC
This sequence comes from Saccharopolyspora sp. NPDC003752, assembly GCF_053605825.1. Lineage (NCBI taxonomy): Bacteria > Bacillati > Actinomycetota > Actinomycetes > Pseudonocardiales > Pseudonocardiaceae > Saccharopolyspora > Saccharopolyspora sp. NPDC003752. Next base: position 15,164 of record NZ_JBSGJZ010000067.1, read on the forward strand.
GGCTGCATCAACCTCGACCAGGCCAACGCGCAGTGGTTCTTCGAGCACTTCGGGCTCGGCGACGTCGTCGAGGTCACCAACTCCGGCGGCCCGGCGCTGCCGGTGTGGGACACCTACGGCGACTGGGCGTTGTCCTGGGACAAGTGGCAGGCCGGCAGCGCCCTCCACTAGACGATTGATTGAGGTTTTCCAACCTCGTTTTGCTTGTCGGTGCAGGTGGCGGACTTGTGTATGTCCCATGCGCGGCATCGGGGCTGTCCTCGCGAGAAGCCCCGCGGCGGTGCCGGTCGCGGGGGTGGGCCAAGCGCTACGCGCTTGCGACAGCTCACCCCGCTGGTGCGTGAGGCGTCGCGGCTGCGGACCCAATAGGAATCAAACATCTAGCGGCGGTGTCGGTAGCCTCGTCCGGGTGGGAGTGGTCGAGCGGATCTGGCGGTACCCGATCAAGTCGACCGGCGGTGAGCCGCTGCACCGGGTGGACGTCGATGCGCGGGGGCTGCTCGGGGACCGGCTCTTCGCGGTGCGCGACGCCGAGGGCAAGTTCGGGTCGGGGAAGAACACCCGCCGCTTCCGGCGGATGCCCGGCCTGCTGGAGCTGCGCTCCCGCTACCTGGACGACGCCGACGAGCCGGAGCTGCTGGATTCGCACGGCACCGTCGTCGTGGACCCGACGGCCTACCTCCGCGGCTACCTCGGCCGCGACGACGTCGAGGTAGCGCGCGAGGCGGCCGTCTCCCACTTCGACCAGCTCCCGCTGAGCGTCCTGACCACCGCCACCCTCGACTGGGTGCGCTCGGTGGTCCCGGGCGTGCCGGTCGACGAGCGGCGCTTCCGGCCGAACCTCCTGGTTCGCACGCCGCCGGGCACCCCGCCCTTCGCGGAGGACGAGTGGTTCGGGAGCAAGGCGCGGATCGGCGGCCTGTGCGTCGAATTCGTGCGATCCAGCGAGCGGTGCGCGATGGTCAACGAGGCCCAGCGGGACCTCCCGCACTCGGCGCAGGTGCTGCGGGCCATCGCCGAGGAGCACAACACCCGCCTGGACGCCCTGGCGACGGTCGTGACCCCGGGACCGGTGCAGGTCGGGGACGCCGTCGTACTCCTCTAACGCCTGCCGCGAAAGCAACGGCTGCCGTTCCAGCTGCTCAGATGCCGTGCGTACTTTGTGTTGTTATAGCGGCACAAAGTACGCACGGGGTCAGCCGCCTGTCGGAACCCAGTTGCCGTGGAAGCCGTTGGGGACCCGGTCCGGGAGCTGGACCTCCGCCACCGTCTCCAGGGTTTCCGCGTCCAGCAGGAGCAGGTCGCTGCGCTCCTCCGCCGCCGAAAAGCGCAGGCCCATCAGGACTCCGTCGTCCTCCGCCGCGTCCGGGGTCCTCGGCTCGAAGACGAACTCGCCGACCTGGTTGCCCTCGCCGAAGCTGCGGGTTTCCGTCTTCCCGGTCGTCGTGTCGTGCTTGAACAGGGTGTCGTCGCCGACCGCGTAGCCGTAGCGGTGGCGCTTGCCGACCAGCCGCTCGTCCACGCGCGGGAACTCCTGCTGGCGGTCGTCGAGGCGCTCCTCCCGGACCCGCCCGGACTTGAAGTCCACCGTCCAGCGGTCCAGCGTCGGGGCTCCCTCGGACGGGCCGTGCAGGTCCGCGTCGAAGACCTTCGCGTGCCGCACGATCTCCAGCACGAGGCCGGTTTCGGTCTCATAAGCGTTCAGCGGGTGGAAGACGTAGCACGGCTCGACGTCGAACCAGCGGACGTCGCGCGCACCGCCGGCGCGCGGCATCACGCCGATCCGCGCCGGGTAGCGCGGGTTCCAGCGGTACGGGAACGACCGGTTCGCCGGGGTGAAGCGCGCCATCCGCGCCGTGATCGGGTCCGGCACCCGGACCCGGCCGATCAGCGCGGACACCACCAGCTGGGCCGGGCGGCGCAGCCACGCCGGAACGGTGCCCTCGACCGCCTGGCGCGCGTCGAAGCTCACCGGCAGGTCGTAGAACACCACGTGGTTCTCGGTCAGCGAGAAGTCGTGCATCATCGGGCTGCCGGACACGGCCACGTCGACCGTGCGACGGGCGCGCCCGTCCGCCCCGATCACCGAGTACTGCACCGTGTTGCCGCGGCCGAAGAAGTACGACACCGCGTGCAGTTCGCCGGTTTCCGGATCGCGCTTGGGATGCGCGGTGTAGCCACCCGGCAGCGTGCCGTCGAAGTCGCACGGGCCGACGGTGTCCAGCTCGTCGGTCAGCTCGTAGTTCGTCGCCCCGCCCTCGACCAGGGCGAGCGTGCGCCCGGCGTGGCCGACGATGTTGGTGTTCGCGCCGAGGATGTCGAGGCCGGCGCGGGGGTTGCGCGGGCGCGGCGGTTCGCCGAGCGCCTGGGTGGTGGCGGGGGAGCGGACCCAGCGGTTGCGGTACCACTCGGCCTTCCCGTCGCGGAGCCGGATTCCGTGCACCATCCCGTCGCCCATGAACCAGTTGTAGGTGTCCGGGTCGATCTCGGAGATCGGGTTGGGGCCGTTGCGGAGGTAGCGGCCGTCGAGGTGGTCGGGGATCTCGCCGATGACGGGCAGGTCGGTGCAGGTGTGCTCCTGCCGGATCGGTGCGTAGTTGCCTTGCGTGAACGGGTTGTCCATGGTGAACACGCTCCTGCGAGGTTGTGTAACACTGTTATGGAAAGATAACGGCGTTACCGGAGGGGCGCAACGGCCGATCGGGGCCGGATCGCGGTGTGATGCCGCTCGCCCCGGTGTGAACTTGAGTCGTTCCAGAAGCTAACTTCAGCAGTCGTGTTCACGGATTGGCTCGAACTGGCGCTGCTCGTCGTCGTCGGCTTCCTGTCCGGCGCGATCAACGCCGTGGCCGGCGGCGGATCCCTGCTGGTCTTCCCGGCCCTGCTGGCGACCGGGATGTCGCCGCTGGTGGCCAACGTGACCAACTCGGTGGCGCAGGGGCCGGGGTTCGTCGGCGCCGCGATCAGCCAGCGCAAGGACCTCACCGGCACGCCGCGGCGGGTGTGGCTGACCACGGTGGCCGCGGCCGTCGGGTCGGCGCTGGGCTGCGCGCTGCTGATGATCCTGCCGGGCAAGGTGTTCGACGCCGTGGTGCCCGCGCTGGTGGGGCTGTCCGCCGTGCTGATGGCGTTCCAGAACACCATCCGCAAGTGGCTGGGCACGCCGGGCGAGGACGCCCCGGACCGCACCGTGCTGCTGACGGTGGGAATCTTCCTGGCCTCGATCTACGGCGGCTACTTCGGCGGGGCGCGCAGCGTCATCCTGATCGCGATCCTGGTGCTGGCCGCCACCGACACCATGCGGCGGCTCAACGCGCTGAAGAGCTGGCTGGGGATGATCGGCAGCGCCGTGACGCTGGTCGTCTACGCGCTGATCGCGCCGGTGGACTGGATCGCGGTGCTGATGCTGGTGCCCACCACGGTGCTCGGCGGCTTCATCGGCGGGAAGCTGGCCCAGAAGCTGCCGTCGAACCTGCTGCGCTACCTGGTGGTGGTGATCGCCGCCGGAGTGGCGATCTACATGGCCCTCGACTGACGGGGCGAGCTTCCCGTTCTCAGGCGAAACCGGAGCCCGCCGACCGGGCGGGTGCCTGGGCGGATCCGCCCGATTTCAGGCAAAATCGGAGCCTCCGACCGGGGCGAGGCCGTCTTCGCAGCGGGGCGGTCTGCCCTGTTCCGGGTCGAATCGGAGGGCACCGGCCGGGTCGGTGCCCAACGGATCAGACCCCGAGGTCCTTGCGGAGCCGGTCCACGTGGCCCGTCGCCTTCACGTTGTACAGCGCCTTGGCGATCTTGCCCTCCGGGTCCACCACGAAGGTCGACCGGATCACGCCCTGCACCGTCTTGCCGTAGTTCTGCTTCTCGCCGAACGCGCCCCACGCCGTCATCACGGACTTGTCCGCGTCCGCCAGCAGCGGGAAGGTCAGGCCCTCCTCGTCGCGGAACTTCGCCAGCTTCGCCGGCTGGTCCGGGGAGATCCCGAGGACGTCGAAGCCCGCGTCGTTGAGCACCGCCAGGCTGTCCCGGAAGTCGCAGGCCTCCTTGGTGCAGCCGGGCGTGCTCGCCGCCGGGTAGAAGTAGACCACCACGGACCGGCCGCGGTAGTCGCCCAGGGACACGGTGTTGCCGTCGGCGTCCTGCAGTGCGAATTCGGGTGCCTTGTCGCCGGTCGAGAGTCGATTCTGTTCGCTCATGCTCCCGACGCTATCCGATGCGCCCGGCCGGCTCGTGGCCGGTGAAGCGACCGTCACTCGCGGACGAGCTCGCCGGTCGCCGGGGTCAGCTGCGAGACTTGGGTGACCTGCGGCCCGGCGGGCGCCTGATCCGCTGTCGCGATGAATCCGCCGACGAGCAGTCCGGCGACCGCAGAGGCGGTCAGGGCCAGCGCGCAGGTGGTGTACAGGCGGATGGACACCGCGATTTCCTTCCGGTGGCAGGGGATTTGCGACGATGGAACGTCGACGTGATGCTGATCGACTTCGCCGACCGGTTCGTTACCGATGTCCCCCGTACGGGTTATCGACGGTTTCGAGTTGCAGGTCGCGGGCACCCCGCGTAGACGGGTGGGTGGCCCGCCCCACCGACCGCCGGAGGATCACCATGCCCACCGTCGCCGACCAGTTCATCGAAGTGCTCGTGCAAGCCGGCGTCCGCCGGATCTACGGCATCGTCGGGGACAGCCTCAACCCGGTGGTCGACGCCGTCCGCCGCACCGACGGCATCGAGTGGGTGCACGTGCGCCACGAGGAGGCCGCGGCGTTCGCGGCCGGCGCCGAGGCGCAGCTGACCGGGCGGCTGGCGGTGTGCGCGGGCAGCTGCGGGCCGGGCAACCTGCACCTGATCAACGGCCTGTTCGACGCGCACCGCAGCGGGGCGCCGGTGCTGGCGCTCGCCTCGCACATCCCGTCCGAGCAGATCGGGACCGGGTTCTTCCAGGAAACCCATCCCGAGGAGCTGTTCAACGAGTGCAGCCACTTCTGCGAGCTGCTCTCGCAGCCCGAGCAGATGCCGCGCCTGCTGCGCACCGCGATCCAGACCGCGTCCGGCCGGCGCGGCGTCTCGGTGCTGGTGCTGCCGGGCGACGTCGCGCAGAAGTCGGTCGCCCGGCCCACCGGCCAGGGCATCGTCGAGTGCGAGCCGCCCGTCGTGGTGCCGTCGGAGGACCAGGTGGCCGCGCTCGCGGAGAAGCTGAACGCCGCGCAGCGGCCGATGTTGTTCTGCGGTTCGGGGACTCGCGGCGCGCACCGGGAGGTCATGGAGCTCGCCGGGCGGCTGAACGCGCCGGTCGGGCATGCGCTGCGGGGCAAGGAATGGATCCAGTACGACAACCCCTTCGACGTCGGGATGAGCGGGCTGCTCGGCTACGGCGCCTGCTACGACGCGATGCACCGCGCGGACCTGGTCGTGCTGCTGGGCACCGACTTCCCGTACGACAACTTCCTGCCGCAGGCCAACACCGTGCAGGTGGACATCGAACCCGCGCACCTGGGGCGGCGCACGGTCCTGGACCTGGCCGTGCACGGCGACGTCGGGGAGACCATCCGCGCAGTGCTGCCGCGCCTTTCGCAGAAGGCGGACCGGTCCTTCCTGGACCGGATGCTGCGCGAGCACGCAGGCCAGCTGGAGCGCGTCGTCGACGCCTACACGCGGAACGTCGAGACGCAGGTGCCGATCCACCCGGAGTACGTCGCCGACGTCCTCGACGACCTCGCCGCCGACGACGCCGTGTTCACAGTGGACACCGGGATGTGCAACGTGTGGGCGGCCCGCTACATCACGCCGAACGGCCGGCGCCGGGTGCTCGGCTCCTTCGTGCACGGTTCGATGGCCAACGCGCTGCCGCAGGCCATCGGGGCGCAGATCGCCGATCCGGGGCGCCAGGTGATCTCGATGTCCGGCGACGGCGGGCTTTCCATGCTGCTCGGCGACCTGCTGACGCTGCGCACCCACCGGTTGCCGGTGAAGGTCGTGGTCTTCAACAACTCCTCGCTGGGCATGGTGAAGCTGGAGATGCTGGTCGACGGGCTGCCCGACTTCGGCACCGACCACGACCACGTCGACTTCGCCGCGCTGGCCGCGGCCGCCGGGATGCACTCGGTGCGGGTGGAGAAGCCCGGCGAGGTGCGCGACGCGCTGGCCGACGCGCTGGGCCGACCGGGTCCGGCGCTGGTGGACGTGGTGACCGATCCCAACGCGCTGTCGATCCCGCCGCGCATCACCGGCGACCAGGTGAAGGGGTTCGCGCTCGCGGTCAGCCGCACGGTCCTCTCCGGCGGAGTGGGCAAGATGGTGCAGCTCGCGCGCAGCAACCTGCGCAACGTGCCGCGGCCGTAAGCCCCATCGCTCCGCGGCCGAGCGGCGCCCCGTCCTGCGAGCCAGGGCGGGGCGCCGCTGTGTTCGCGCCGCGCGGATTCGCTTGCCCGCCACGGCAAACGCAATTCCGGCAAGCCGCAATTCGGGTGACGCCCATTCGGCGCAATCTCTGGAATATGCCGGTAACCCTTCTGTCGTAAGGGTGATGGGGTGGTGACGCAATGTGGGGTTGCGTGGAGTATGGGGATCATGACAGTCAGTCCCACGGTGCGGCGTCGCCGTCTCGCCGCCGAATTGCGGCGGCTGCGAGCGCAGGCCGAGGTCACCCAGCAACAGGCCGCCACCCACCTCGGGTGCACGCAGGCGAAGATCGGGCGCTTCGAAACCGCGAAGCGGTCGCCTTCGGTCGGTGATGTCTCGGCATTGCTGGACTTCTACGGGGTGGACGGGGCCGAGCGGGATCAGCTGATCAACCTGGCGCGAGATGCCAGGAAGCGCGGATGGTGGCATTCGTACAGCGATGTCCTGCCGGAGTGGTACGAGACCTATGTGGGGCTCGAAGCCGAAGCTTCGTCAATTGACACGTACGAGTCCGAGGCCATTCCCGGACTGCTCCAGACGCGTGAATACGCCTATGCGCTGACCAAGGCCACGCTCATTCGAGCGGATGATTCGGAAATTACCCGAAGAGTAGATCTCCGAATACAGCGCCAGCAGCGGGTCGTCGGGGCGAATCCGCTGGAGCTGTGGGCCGTCGTCGGGGAAGCGGCGTTGCGCCGCCGCGTCGGTGGCAACGGCGTGTTGCGCCGCCAGCTGGAACACGTGCTCAAGCTGGTGGAAATGCCGCACGTGACGCTGCAGGTGATGCCGTTGGACGCCGGTGCCCATCCCGCCCAGGCCGGTCCGTTCGTCATCCTGCGCTACTCGAATAACGTCGACCCGGACGTGGTTTATCTGGAAACACATGTGGGCGGGCTTTACCTCGAAAGGGAGATCGAGCTATCGAACTACGTGATGATGATGGACCATTTACGCGCGCATGCGGTAGACCCTGAGGGTTCCGTGAAACTCCTCCAACAACGTATAGGAGAGCTGTAGATGTCAAGCATCACCGACTGGCGCACCAGCACCCGCACCCAGGGGCAGGGCCAGTGCGTCGAAGTCGGCTTCGGTTCCGACTACGTCGGAGTTCGCGACACCAAGAATCGCGCCGCCGGTCAGATCACCGTTGCGGTGCAGCGCTGGCACGAGTTCGTGCGCGGCCTGAAGCACGGTTGCTTCGACTCCTGACCAGCAGTGGCTCCGCTCCCGGGGAAGAGCGGAGCCACCATCACCGAACAGGTTCCCGGCAGGTCAGCCCCGTTGCAGGAACGGCGCGAGCAGCCCCGGGACCGCCTCTTCCGCCAGCCGCAGCCCCGTCTCGGTGCTCACGTCCGGCACCTCGTAGACGCTGTTCCCGGCCGCTGTCGTCGCACCGATGGTCAACAGGTCCGAGCGCCGCTGGAACACGGTCCTCCTGATGCGCCAGCCGATGATCCCCTCGCGCTGCAGCGCGACGGTGCGGCGAATCCCGGTGCCGGAGCGGGCGATCAGGTAGCGATCGGTGATCGCGTGACCGAGGTTGCGGTAGGCGTCCAGCGCGAAACCGATCGCCACCGCGACCGCGACCACCCCCACGGCCGCGGTCGCGGCGACCGGCAACCAGCCGATCACCGCCGTCGCCACGGCCGCCGCGATGAACGGGACGGCCGAAACGAGCGCCCAGGTGATGCGCCGCCGCAGCGCGGCGCGCGGGTGCCGGTGCAGTTCGCCGCCGAAGGGCGATTCCCGTTCCCGCAGGACCTCGGCCGCAACCCGGTGCGTCTCCGCGCGGGGAGCAGGCGGCAGCAGCGTCTTGTTGTCCGGCTGGTGTTCTTCCTTCTCCTGGTTCAGCCCGGTGGCCACGGCGTGCAGCCGCGCACCGCGGGCCCAGCGCAGCAGCAGCGGCTCCGCCAGCTCGACGCCGCGCAGGCGGCGTTCCTCCAGCGAGACCGACCGCGTGGTGAGCAGCCCGCGCTTCACCCGCAGCGTGTCGCCCCGTTCCCGGGTCAGCCGGAAGCCCCACCACATCTCCACGGACAGCGCGATGGCGCCGAGCACGCCGACGACCAGGGCGATGGCGGCCCCGACCCCGATGACCAGCCACAGCGACGTCGCCTGCACGGCCTGCCCGAGGCTGTCGAAGACGCCGAACGACTTCAGCAGTTCCTTGAACGACCCGATGCCCGAGGCGATCGCGCCCCAGACGATCAGCATGAACGACAGGGTCAGCGCGGAGAAGCGGAACCACGTCGGGTTGAGGCGGGCGAGCGTGGCCTCGCCGGCCTCGGTGCCGCCGACCCCGGCGCTCGCCGCGATGCCGGGCACGGTGACCGGCTCGCGGTACGCCACGGTGTCCGAAGTGGACGGGCCGCCGAAGAGCAGTTCCTGGCGCAGGGATTCGGCGTGGTGGCGGGAGATCGCGTCGAGCTTGAGCTCGCTGGCGTCGCTGGCCTGGCCGCCGGTGCCGACCTTCACCGTGGTGATGCCGAACAGCCGGTGGCCCGGGTCCGCCGTGAGGTCGACGCTGCGGATCCGCTCGCGCGGGATCCAGCGGTGGTTGCGGGTCAGGACGCCGTGGCGCAGCTCGAAGCGCTCGTCGGTGATCCGGTACCAGGTGAGCCACCAATCCGCCGCGCTGAACCCGGCGATCAGCACCGCGGCGCCGATCCAGATCAGCGCGGTGACCAGCAGGGTCGCGGGATTGGCGTCAGACAGGAACATGACCCCCGCGGTCGGCACCAGCGGCGCCAGCACCAGGACCGCGGCGGCCGCGATGGTCTTCGGGTCCAGGCGCCGCCACTGCCCGTCGATGACGCTGCTCATGTGGCATCTCCCGGGGTGGCCTGCGTGGTGGCCGTCAGGTGCTCGACGAGCGACGCCGCGACGTCCTTGTCGAGGCCGGCGATCGTCAGCGGGCCGGCGGCGGACGCCGTGGTGACCGTGACGCTGGACAGCTTGAACAGCTGCTGCAGCGGGCCCCGCACGGTGTCCACCGTCTGGATCCGGGACATCGGCGCGATGCGCCATTCCTGGCTCAGCCAGCCCTCGGCCGTGTAGACGGCGTCCTCGGTGGTTTCCCAGCGGTGCACGCGGTACCGCCATTGCGGCATCACCAGCACGTAGGGCACGCCGAGCACGGCGACCACGACGAGCGAGAGCAGCAGCCAGAACCGCGCGGGCGGGATGAACACCGCCGTGATCGCCAGCGCGATCAGCAGCGGGGCGACGAGAACCAGGGCCTGCGTCGTCCACCAGCCGATGGCGCGGCGTTCGACCCGGTTGCGCGGTGGCCGGAGCCGGAGCCCGGCGGAGTTCGTGTTGGTTCGGGCGGCCACTATCGGCCCCTCTCTGTTTCGCCTAGAGAGTGTTTCGAAGTTGGTTTGCGTAGCGGTGCGGGTGGCGGAACCTCAGATGCCACCTCGCTGTGGGATCCCCGACATCATGAATGACCAATTCACCACGTCGGGGCTGTCCTCGCGAGGAGCCATCTGAGAACCCGCGGCGGTGCGAGTTGAGTCCCACACCGCAAGCGGCTGCCGCCGCTTATAAAACACGACCTTGCTGGGGCCATTCTCGCAGCGTGCATCGCGGCCGGACGGTTCCCGGTTTCCCGGCGCGCCGGGGCCGGGCCGGGAAACCGGTTCGGTGTCGGCCCGTTCACAGCGACTTGAGCTGCGGCCAGATCTCCGTCCACGCGGCGAGTTTCCCGGTGCAGAGCCAGATCGGGATTTCGCCGTAGCCCACCTGGCGAACGTCGGAGAACTGCGTCCGCAGCGCGGTCGGGTCGCCGACGACGAGCACGGAGTCGATCTGCTCGGTCGGCGGCGAGAAGTAGCCGTAGCCGCGGTGCGGGCTGTAGACGTTCGGCAGTTCGTGTTGCGCGCTATCGACTTCGACCATCGCGGCGGTGACGTAGCTGTCGGCGAGGATCGCGGTGTGCTGCCGCTGTTCCGGCGTCAGCGCGGCATACGCGGCCGCCGAGTCGCGGCTCAGCGAATCCGCGGACGGCACCCCGAACATCGGGGTCATGACCGTGGACGCGAACATCATGTAGCCCGCAGCCGAGGCCGACAGCGCGAAGGCCGGCCAAGCCGTCCAGCCGAACCGGGTCCGCCGGGATTCCCGGCGCCGCTGGAATCCGACGGCTCCGGCGGCGAGCGACACGCCGTAGAGGCCGATCAGGTAGTACGGCCGGCCGGCGGTTGCGACGAAGAACCCGTACAGCAGCACGGTCGTGACGGCGAAGAACCGGTACGACCGCAGCTCGGGAGAGCGCATGAGCCGCGAGAGTCCGAACAGGAACAGCGCGGCACCAGCGATTCCGGCGTAGAGCACGAGAGTGACGGCGGTGCCGTTGCGGCCACCGGAGAGCATCGGCGACTCGTCCGCGACGATCGAGCCCATCTGGAGCTGCGGCCAGCCGTTGAACGCCTGCCAGAGCACCGTCGGCAGGGCGATCAGCGCCGCGGTGCCGACGCCGCCCCAGAACATCGGGCGGCGCAGGACGTCCCGCGGGCCGACCAGGAGCACGCTGACCAGCAGCGCCACGCACAGGATCGCGACCTGGAACTTCATCTGCATGTTGATGCCGAGCAGCACGCCGAACAGCAGCAGCAGTCGATCGTCCGGACGGCCCAGGTCGCGCAGCCGGACCCAGCGCACCAAGCACCACGTGAGCGCGAGCCACAACATCGGTTCGAAGGTGTAGGGCGTGACCCAGTGCCCGACCAGCGCGGTCCACAGCCCGGTGGCCCCGGCCGCGCCGGCCAGCGCCTGGGCCCGCCGGTCGCCGCCGAACTCGCGGGCGAGCAGCGCGGTCAGCACGACGATCGCGGCGGTCGCGAGCACCGCGGGCAGCCGCAGCACCGGCATCATCCCCGGCGCGATCCAGTCCATCGCCGCCGCGATCAGCGGCGCCAGCGGCGGTTGGTCGACGTAGCCCCAGTCCGGGTGGTACTTCCCGGCCGCGAGCATGTAGGCCTCGTCGATCCAGAACCCGCCGAACGGGCTGAAGGCCAGGTGGGCGGCCGCGACGAGGCCGGCGATGGTGAACACCGGACCCTTCGCCAGCGGTGGCAGCTCGGCGCGGGTCGGCGGTGGTTGTTGCGGGCTGAGCAGCTGGGCGCTCATCGGTTCCCCCAGGTCTCGACTGGACTGTGCGTCCATTGGAACCCGGTTGATCATCTTGCCGACACCGCGCTTCGTAGCGGTTCGGGCGACCGAAAGTTGCGGCTCCGGGAGGCCGGTGCAACTTTCGTCTATCCCCGGCCGTCGCGAGTGGGTTCTTCGCCGATTCCGAACACCCGGTTGACTACCGTGTTCCACGTGAAGCGCCCGTTGTGGCGGCTGTTGTGGAACTCCAAGCGGGAGGCCGCGTTCGACGTGTGCCTCGTGATCGGGTTGCACCTGCTCGGCCGCGTCCTCGCCGTCCTCTACCCGTCGGATACGCCGCCCGAGGTGTACGACTGGATCGGCGGGCTGTGGGCGAACGACCTGCTGATGACCCTGCTGGACATCGCGTTGCTGACCCGGCGGCGCTTCCCGGTGGCCATCATGGCCGTGACCACGGTGCTCTCGCTCGCGCAGGTGCTGCTGATCGAGTTCGGCCCCGGCCCCCTGCTGGCGATCAACCAGCACGACGACCCGTGGGTCCCGGGCCTGACACCGTGGATCGTCTACGCCGTCGCGGCTTACACGGAGGGCCGCACCAGGCGGTTCCTCGCCTGGGACATGGTCGCCATCGTCACCGTGATCGCGATCCGGCCGTGGGATCCGAACTTCCGGGACCTCTTGGTCGTCTCGGTGTTGTGGACGATCTTCCCGGCCGTCCTGGGGCTCTACATCGGCGCGCGTCGCCGGCTGGTGCAGGCGTTGCGGGAACGCGTCGAGCGGGCCGAGTACGAGCAGGAACTGCTCGCCGAGCAGGCCCGGGCGGACGAGCGGACGCGGCTGGCCACCGAGATGCACGACGTGGTCACGCACCGGGTCAGCCTCATGGTGCTGCAGGCCGGTGCGCTGGGGGTGGCGGCTGAGGACCCGGAGATCAGGCAGGCCGCCGAGGAGCTGCGCACCAGCGGCTGCGAAGCGCTGGAGGAACTGCGGGATCTCGTCGGCGTGCTGCGGCGCGGCTCCGTCGAGGACGAGGGCCTCCCCGCCTCGGCCCCGCCGACCGAGGTGCCGGACCTGTCGGAGCTGATCGGCCGGTCCGAGGCGGTCGGGGTACCCGTCGAGTTCACTGTGGACGGTGATCCGGCGATGGTCTCGTCGGCGGTCGGGCGGACCGCCTACCGCGTGGTGCAGGAGGCGCTGACGAACGTCCACAAGCACGCGTTCGGCTCGCGGGTGAGCGTGCACGTGATCTACAGCGACGACCGGCTGCGGCTGGTCATCCGCAACAGCGAGCCGCCGGGCCGCGCGGCGGCGGACCTGGCGGGCAGCGGCTCGGGATCCGGCCTGCTCGGGTTGCAGCAGCGGGTGGAGCTGGTCGGCGGGACGTTCCACGCCCGGGCCGGCGGCGACGGTGGCTTCGAGGTGGATGTGATACTCCCTGCGTACGTGCCCACGGGGGAGGCGGTCGGCGATGAGTGATCCCATCCGGGTCGTCGTGGTGGACGACGAACCGATGGTCTGCGCGCACCTGCGCACCATCCTCGGTTCGGCCGAGGACATCGAGGTCGTCGACGACGCGCAGGACGGCGCGGCGGCCGTCGAGTGCGTGGTGCGGCACCGGCCGCACGTGGTGCTGATGGACCTGCGGATGCCGGGCGTGGACGGGCTGACCGGGATCGAGCGGATCTGCAAGCTGCCCGATCCGCCCGCCGTGGTGGCGCTGACGACCTTCGACGCCGACAAGTACGTGCTGCGCGCGCTGCGGGCCGGGGCGGCCGGGTTCCTGGTCAAGTCGACGCCGCCGGAGGACTTGATCGGGCTGGTCCGGGTCGCCGCCGACGGGCACACCGTGCTCTCCCAGGAGGCGAAGAAGCGGCTGCTCGCGGCGTCGGGGGAGGAGCAGAGCAGCCGGCAGCGGGCGGTGGAGCTGGTGCGCGATCTGACCGACCGCGAGATCGAGGTGCTCACCTGCCTGGGGCAGGGGCTGGCCAACGCGCAGATCGCGGAGCGGCTGTTCCTGTCGGAGGCGACGGTGAAGAGCTACGTGTCGCGGATGCTGGTGAAGCTGTCCTGCGCGAACCGGCTCCAGGCCGGGCTGCTCGCCTACGACGCGGGCCTGGTGCCGAGGTAGGCCGTCCTCGCGGCGTGCGCGGGCGTTACGCCGAGAGGTTTAACGATCAACCGATCGGGCTCCCCCGATTGGCTCTGGAATATTCCATCGGAAAAAAGGTAAACCAGACGTGGCACGTTCCGATCGAGGCGGTCGGGGCCTCGGAGCGAGCCAGCCGTCGGTTCGGGGATCGACGGCGACACCGGTCGGAGGGGTCCGGCCGAGGTTGGGGTGTCCCCGGTGCAAATCGGGGTGCACCGGGGACATTTCCACGCGCGCCCGGTCGATTCGTGCTCCCGGCGCCGGAAAGGCCGAGTCTTGCGAGGAATTCGCGAGCAGTTCGTCTGCCTGCCGGTGGGCGTTCGCGTTCGCCCGTCGGCGGCGCATGCCGAATCCGCCGCGATGGCAACGAAAAGTAGCCAAGCCGGTTGACGCGCGCCGCCCCTTGATGTAGATCGGTTGGTTTCCGATTGTGGAAAGTGGTTGCGCGGACTGGTTAAAACGGCAAATTCGGAGGCTTTCCCGGTACGTGGGGCGCCGATATCGTTTCGGTCAAGTTCGTCGCTGTGCGTAACGGTTTCGGCGGAAGGCAGGCCGCCGGGGCGAAATCGCCAGCGACCATCGGGACAAGGAGTGCAACCATGGTCGATGCCCCACGTCGCCTGGCCCGGCTCGCCGGAGTCGCCGCGATCGCCGTCGCCGGTCTGACGACGGCTTCCGTCGCGCAAGCCCAGCCGTCGGACGTCAGCCCGTTCATCGTCGGCGGCGAAGACGCCAACATCGCCGACCACCCGTTCACCGTCGCGCTGGTGACCCCGGACGGTCAGCAGTTCTGCGGCGGCTCGCTGGTCGCCCCGGACAAGGTCCTCACCGCCGCGCACTGCACCGTCGGCTCGCAGCCGGCGGACATCAACGTGGTCAGCGGCCGCACCGTGATCAGCTCGGACGAGGGCACCGTCTCGAAGGTGACCAACGTCTGGGTGCACCCCGAGTACCAGGACGCCTCGCAGGGCTTCGACGTCTCGGTCCTCACCCTCGAGGCCCCGGTGCAGGAGGCGCCGATCGAGCTGGCCACCGCCGACGACCCGGGCTACGCGCCGGACAGCCAGGCCACGATCCTGGGCTGGGGCAACACCACCGAGGGCGGCCAGCAGGCCGACAACCTGCAGAAGGCCACCGTGCCGGTGACTTCCGACGACACCTGCAAGGGCGCGTACGGCGAGTACAACCCGGACGCCATGGTGTGCGCCGGCGTGCCGGAAGGCGGCGTGGACACCTGCCAGGGCGACTCGGGCGGCCCGATGGTCGTGGACAACAAGCTGATCGGCGTCACGTCGTGGGGCGAGGGCTGCGCCCGCCCGGGCAAGCCGGGCGTGTACGCCCGCGTCGGTGCCTACCACGACGACATCGCGGCGCAGATCGGTTCCTGACCCCGATCCCGTGAGCGGTGACGGCAGCCCTGGAGGCCCGTCACCCCTCACGACCAGCAATGGACGAGCCGTGGGCGGTGCGCCGCCCACGGCTCGCTGCTACTCGGAACCGGCCTTGCGCAGCCAGATCGACAGGCCGAGTTCGGCGTCGGAGTGCTCGGCGAAACCCCCGGCGGGAGCGGGGGTTTCGCCGATTTCGACGGCCAGCACGGCGGCGGCGATCTCCCCGGCGTGGGCCTGCAGCGCCTCGCGCAGCTCGCCGGTCGCCCGCCAGCGCAATGCGATCCGGTCGGTGATGTCGAGCCCGTCCCGCTTGCGGCAGTCCTGCACGAAGCGGATCGCCTCGCGGGCCAGCCCCGCGCGCCTGAGCTCCGGCGTGATCGCGGTGTCCAGCGCGATGGTCACCTCGCGCTGCGATTCCACCACCCAGCCGGTGCGCGGCACCTCGCTGATGATCACGTCGTCGCCGGTGAGCGGCTCGGCCTGCCCCTCGACCTCGATCGTGGCCCGGCCCGTCGTTCGCAGTTCCCGGGCCAGCTCGCCCGGATCGGCGGCGCCGACGGCCGCCGCGGCCTGCTGCGTGCGGTTGCCGAACCGCTTGCCCAGTGCGCGGAAGTTCGGCTTCACCGACACGTCCAGCACCTCACCGGCGCCGCCGAGCGGTTCGATGTGGCGCACGTTGAGCTCGTCGGCGAGGTCGGCGAGCAGTTCCGCCGGCAGCGCGGCGCTGACCAGCGCGCGGTCCAGCGGCTGGCGCACCTTGATGCCGCTGCTCTTGCGCGCCGCGCGGCCCGCCTCGGCCAGCCGGCGCTCGACGTCCACTTCGGACAGCATGGCGTCGTCGACCAGCGCGGGATCCGGGTCCGGCCAGGTGGCGAGGTGCACCGATTCCGGCGCGCCCGGCCGGCCCGGGCGGACGACGTCCTGCCACACCTGCTCGGTGATGAACGGGACGAACGGCGCGAGGAGCCTGGTCAGCACGTCCAGGCAGTCGTGCAGGGTGCGCAGGGCGTTGCGGTCGCCGTCCCAGAAGCGCTGCCGCGAGCGGCGGACGTACCAGTTCGACAGGTCGTCGACGAACTCCGCCAGCGCCCGCCCGGCGCCCGCGGTGTCGTAATCCTCCAGCCGCGCGTCGACCTCGCCGGCCAGCCGGTTGACCCGCGCGAGCACCCAGCGGTCCAGGACCGGGCGCCCGGCGGGCGGATCGGCGTCCGCCGGGATCCAGTCGACGAGCGAGGCGTAGCGGCTGAAGAACGATGCGGTGTTCCAGTACGTCATGAGCACCTTGCGGACGATCTCCTGCAAGGGCCCGTGCCCCACCCGCCGCGCCGACCAGGGCGAACCCGAGCAGAGCATGAACCACCGCAGGGCGTCGGCGCCGTGCGCCTCCATCAGCGGCAGCGGTTCCAGCACGTTGCCGAGGTGCTTGCTCATCTTCCGGCCGTCCTCGGACATGATGTGCCCCAGGCACACGACGTTCTCGTACGCGGAGCGGTCGAACAGCAGCGTGCCGACCGCCATCAGGGTGTAGAACCAGCCGCGGGTCTGGTCGATCGCCTCGCAGATGTACTGCGCCGGATAGCTCTTCGCCAGCTCCGCGACGCTGCCCGGCGCGTGCGGATAACCGAGCTGCGCGAAGGGCATCGAGCCCGAGTCGAACCAAGCGTCGACGACCTCGGGCACCCGCGCTGCGGAGCGCCGGCAGGCCGGGCAGGGGAACTCGATCTCGTCCAGGTAGGGGCGGTGCGGGTCGAGGTCGGTGAAGTCCTGGCCGGTCAGCCCGCCGAGCTCGGCGCGGGAACCGACCGCAGTGACGTGCCCCTCCGGGCACCGCCACAGCGGCAGCGGCGTGCCCCAGTAGCGGCTGCGCGACAGCGCCCAGTCGACGTTGTTGTCCAGCCAGTTCCCGTAGCGGCCGTGCTTGACGTTCGGCGGGAACCAGTTCGTGCGCTCGTTCTCCCGCTGCAGCGCTTCCCGGATCGCCGTGGTGCGGATGTACCAGGACAGCTGCGCGTAGTACATCAGCGGCGTGTGGCAGCGCCAGCAGTGCGGGTACGGGTGCTCGAAAGTGCTGTAGCGGAACAGCAGATCCCGGTGCTGGAGGTCTTCGACCAGCACCGCGTCGGCGTCCTTGAAGAACATCCCGCCGACCAGCGGGACCCCGGCGGCGAACCGGCCGTCGCCGTCGACCGGGTTCACCACGGGCAGGTCGTTCTCGCGGCAGACGGCCAGGTCGTCGGCGCCGAAGGCGGGCGCCTGGTGCACCAGGCCGGTGCCGTCCTCCGTGGACACGTACTCGGCGAGCACCACCCGGTGCGCGTCCGGGATGTCGACCAGGTCGAACGGCCGCCGGTACCGCAGCCCGGCCAGCTCGGTGCCCCGCAGCGTCGCGAGCACCTCGCCGTCCGCGCCCAGCACCGCCTCGACCAGCGGCGCGGCCACCACGAAGGTGCCGCGCACGGTTCGCACCACCTGGTAGTCGACCTCCGGGTGCACCGCGACCGCGGTGTTGGACACCAGCGTCCACGGCGTGGTCGTCCAGATCAGCAGGTCGGCGTTCCGGTGCCCGGCGACCGGGCCGTCGACCGGGAACCGCACGTAGGCCGAGGGGTCGTGCACGTTCTCGTAGCCCTGCGCCACCTCGTGGTCGGACAGCGTCGTCTCGTCGCGCGGGCAGTACGGCGCCACCCGGTAGTCCTCGACCAGCAGCCCCGCGTCGAAGATCTGCTTCAGCGCCCACCACGCGCTGTCCACGTAGCCCGGCGACATCGTCCAGTAGGCCTCGGACAGGTCGATCCAGTAGCCCATCCGCCGCGTCACGGCCTCGAACTCGCCGACGTAGCGCTGCACCGACTCCCGGCAGCGGGCGTTGAACTCGGCGATGCCGATGCGCTCGATGTCCCGCTTGCCGCTGATGCCGAGCTCCTTCTCGACGGCCAGCTCCACCGGCAGCCCGTGGCAGTCCCAGCCCGCGCGGCGCGGCACGGAGCAGCCCTTCATCGTCTTGAACCGCGGGAAGACGTCCTTGAACGCCCGCGCCTCGACGTGGTGCGTGCCGGGCGTCCCGTTCGCCGTCGGCGGACCCTCGTAGAACACCCAGCGCGGACCGCCTGCGGACTGGGCGAGGCTGCGCTCGAACACCTCGCGGTCGCGCCACCACTCGATGATGCGCCGCTCCACGGCGGGCAGTTCGATCGAGGGCTCGACCGGCCGAAACGGCGTTTCAGGCTGCTGCATCCTTATATGCTCACACCTTCCCCGGCCGCGGACCGGGGGAAAGCTCCCGCGAGACGGCTGGAGGGTGCGATGTCGCTGCCGGTGGTGTCCGAGGAGGTCCGGCGGGCCGTCGTCGAGGGGCGGCCGGTCGTGGCGCTGGAGTCGACGATCATCACCCACGGGCTGCCGCGCCCGGACAACGGCGAGGTGGCGCGGGCGGCCGAGCGGCAGATCCGCGCGGCCGGGGCGGTGCCCGCGACGATCGGCGTCGTCGACGGAGTCGCGACGGTCGGCCTGACGGGAGCGCAGCTCGACCGGCTGGCCGGCGACCGCGCCGCGGCGAAGGCGAGCGTCCGGGACCTGCCGGTCGCGGCGGCGAAGCGCCGCAACGCCGGGACCACCGTCGCGGCGACGTCGTTCCTGGCGCACCGCGCGGGTATCCGCGTGTTCGCCACCGGCGGGCTCGGCGGGGTGCACCACGGCGCGGCGACGAGCTTCGACGAATCGGCCGACCTGGTGACCCTGGCCGCCACGCCGCTGGTCGTGGTCAGCGCCGGGGTGAAGTCCATTTTGGACGTCGCCGCCACGCTGGAACGGCTGGAGACGCTGAACATCCCGGTGCTCGGCTACCGGACGTCGCGCTTCCCGGGCTTCTACGTCGCCGATTCCGGCCACGAGATCGAGTACTCGGCCGACACCCCGGAGGAGGTCGCGGCGGCAGTTGCGGCCCGGGACGAGCTGGGCCTGCGCTCGGCGGTTCTGGTGGCCAACCCGGTGCCGGCGGACGAGCAGCTCGACCCGGCCCTGCACGACCGTGCGCTGGCCGAGGCGTGGGAGGAAGCCCGGCGGCAGGGCGTCGGCGGCCACGACATCACGCCGTTCCTGCTCGACCGGATCCGCACCGCCACCGGCGGGCGCAGCCTGGCGGTCAACATCGCGGTCTACCGGAACAACATCGAGCTGGCCACCGCGATCGCCACCGCCCTGGCCGGGGCGCCCTAGGGCGGTTTCACGCGAAACCGCCGTTCGGCATGCGCGGGGATGGCGGTTTCGCGCGAAACCGCCACGCCTCTCGCGTGCCAGCGCTGCGGCCGGGGTGCACTCGGCGGGCCGGGTTTTTCCGGAGTCCGAAAGTGCTCGCTGGCCCGCCGGAGCAGCGCAGTTGGGTCGCTTGGACGAGCTGCGCGGTCCCGGCTCGCCCGCTGTACTGTTCAGTAGGTCGTGCGGGGGTCAGCGCGGCGGCAACGGAGCAGGAGGAAACTCGGCGTGAAGGCGGAATCGGCCACCGCTGAACAGGCGGGCAGTGGGCAGAACGTGGTCAAGTCCGCCGACCGCGCGCTGGTGATCCTGGAGCTGCTCTCCCGCGGCCGGCACCGGCTCAGCGACATCGCCGAAATCCTCCGGCTGCCGCTGTCCAGCGTGCACGGCCTGCTCGGCACCCTGGTGCACCGCGGCTTCGCCGAGTTCGACCAGACCACCCGCACCTACGGACTCGGGCTGAAGGCGTGGACCGTCGGCCAGGGCTACACCGGGCACCGCGACATCGTCGGCCTGGCGCTGCCGCTGATGGAGCAGCTCGCGCAGCAGACGGGCGAGACGGTGCAGCTGTCCCGGCTGGACGGCACCGAGAACGTCTACATCGCCATCGCCGAATCGCCGCAGCCGATGAAGCTGGTGTCCGCGGTGGGCATGCGGCTGCCCGCGCACGCCGTCGGGCTGGGCAAGGCGCTGCTGGCGGGGCTGCCGGGCGACGAGCTGGAGCGCCGGTACCGCGGCGTGCACCTGGAGCGCTACACGGAGAACACCGTCACCGAGCCGGCCGAGCTGCTGGCCGAGGTGGAGCAGGCCCGCGTCCGCGGCTACGCCGTCGACGACGAGGAGTACATCATCGGCTGCCGCTGCGTCGCGATGCCGATCCACGACCACTCCGGCGCGGTGGTGGCGGCCATGTCGGTCTCCGCGCCGACGCCGCGTTGCGGGCCGGACTGGACCGACGAGACCCGCGCCCCGCTGTCCACTGTGGTCTCCTCCGTGGAGCAGCAGCTCCGCCGCTGATCAGGCTTCGCGCGCTGGCTCCGGCCGGAAGGATGGCGATTTCGCGCGAAATCGCCATCCGGCACGCGTGGGGAGTGGCGATTTCGCGCGAAAAAGCCCCCACACCAGCCCAACAGGATGGAGCGCGTGGGCAGGCCCCCCCACAAAC